>JAPDQM010000031.1:0-38438 GCA_034505795.1 Candidatus Zhuqueibacterota bacterium | reverse complement strand
CTTTGATATAAACGGACGGGAGGTCAAGCGGCTGGTGGATGAAGTTCGTGGTCCTGGATTCCATTCGGTGGTTTGGAATGGCACCGATGAAGCGCAGCAAAGAGTCGCCAGTGGGATTTATATCTGCCGCTTCAGCGCTGGGGAGGTGGTTCTGAATCGGAAGTTGGTTTTGGCAAAGTAAGAATATTTTTGATTTAAATTTTGGTCAGAAAATTGACCGTCATTTTGAAAATGACGGTCAATTTTTGTATTCAACCAATTTCAAAATCCACCCTCACGACAAAATCCACTTTCATCTCTGTAATTTCATCAAAAATGAAATGCCATCCTGAAGCTTTATGAGGAAATTTTAAAGGAGCAAAGGCCTGATTTTCAGCCATATAGAGATATCCCTAATTTGCACGTACAATTGGCATGAAAGTTGATCTTCCAAAATATCGAACAAAATTATTTTCAACATCACCGCACTGCATCAGGAGACGACAGCCATGATAAAATTCATCATCAAAGCAGTGATCGTTTTATTGGCCTTGCAATCGGCTATGGATTATCTTCGCGAGCAAGGGATCATCGAGGGATCGATTGAAATAAATTATTCGGTTATCAAGCAAAAATTGCTCGCAGCAGTTCCGACGAAACAAATTGCCACAGGCATGGTTCACTTTGCGGCGCCTGCGGTTCAAAATGCTATTGTCACAGACTTGCGGGCAGAGGAGAACGCTTCGTTTATCAGCGCACGTAACGTGGACAGGCCAACTTTCAAAATTATTTATCATATTGTTACTGAGGGAGAATCGCTGGGCGAACTGGCGCAGCGATACAATGTTCACTGGCGGGTGATTCAAAAAGCTAACCGGATGTCGGAGGATGAGCCGTTACAGGTGGGACAGGTGTTGAAAATTCCGATACGAAACAAAAAGTACGATCATTATTCTATTTAGTCAGATATTGGTCGATTGTAGTTAATGATTAATATTTTGATTTTCGATATTCCGAAATAGAGGAGTGCTGGAGTAATGGAGTATTGGTAATGCAGCTACTTCATTACCCCAGCGCTCCATTACTCCATTATGCGGCTGCCGCAACCATCGAAAGCCAGCACAAAAACCGTTTTAAAAAATCAAACTACCCCAATTTTTAGCTTGCATTTCTAAGTTTAAAACTGTATATTTATGATCATTTTATTGTCTACGTGGAGGAGCGAATGGGCAAGATCATTTGTATTGCCAACCAAAAAGGTGGGGTTGGCAAAACAACGACTGCGGTGAATTTATCTGCTTGCCTGGCTGTTGCGGAATATCCGGTGTTGCTGGTAGATATTGATCCACAGGCCAATACGACCAGCGGTTTGGGGATCGATGCCAAAAAAATCAAGAAGAGCATCTATCATGTGCTGATCAAAGGCCTGGACATCGAAGAAGTGATTATGAAAACGCAACTGGAGTACCTGGATTTGCTGCCTTCGAATCAGGACCTGGTGGGTGCAGAGATCGAATTGGTTTCGGCGCTGTCTCGAGAGAAAATCCTGGATGGAATTTTGCCTCGGGTGAAAGATAGATATAAATATATTTTTATCGACTGTCCGCCCTCATTGGGTTTGCTCACGTTGAATGCGATGACCGCGGCAGACTCGGTGCTAATTCCCATTCAATGCGAATATTATGCGCTGGAGGGCTTGAGCCAGTTGCTGAATACGATTCGCCTGGTCCAAAAGCATTTGAATAATCGCCTGGAGATCGAGGGTGTTCTGCTAACCATGTACGATGGTCGTCTGAACCTCTCGCGACAGGTTGCTGAAGATGTCAAACGATTTTTTGATAAAAAGGTATACAAAACGGTTGTGACCCGGAACGTTCGGATTAGCGAAGCGCCGAGTTTTGGTAAGCCCATCATCCTGTACGACGCCGTTTCCACCGGGGCTGAAAATTATATGAGCTTAGCAGAGGAATTTTTAAAGAATGGTCAGTAATCGATTGGGACGTGGCCTGCGAGCGTTGATCCCCGATATTCCACCGGAAGAAACCGAGGAGCGCAAGAGTTCGATCGAGAACATTGAGGTACGCTCCATTAGGCCCAATCCGTTTCAGCCACGGGAAAATTTCAACGAGGCGGCATTGGAGGATCTAAAGAATTCCATTGCGGAAAAGGGGATCATCCAGCCGATTACGGTGCGCCGGGTGGATGACGGGTACGAACTCATCGCGGGGGAGCGCCGCTTACGGGCGGTAATGGCGTTGAATATCGAAACGATACCGGCCTATGTGTTGCAGGTGGAATCGGATGAGGAGATGCTGGAGCTTTCACTAATTGAGAACATTCAGCGGGAAGACCTCAATCCCATCGATATTGCCCGGGCGTATAATAAGCTAATGAATGACTGCAAGTTGACGCAGGAACTTGTTGCGAAACGGGTGGGCAAAGAGCGCTCGACAGTGGCCAATTTTTTGCGATTGCTTAAGCTGCCGGCCCCAATTCAGGAGAGCCTGAAGGCCGGTGAATTGAATATGGGCCATGCGCGAGCATTGATCACCATCGAAGATGAGGCACTCCAAACCGCTATCTGGAAAAAAATCCTGAAGGATAATATTTCGGTTCGTGATGTTGAGCGGCTGGTGAAGCAGAGCAAAAAGCAGGATCAACAACCTCCGAAGGTCACGGAAAAGCCATACTATCTGCTGGAGGCCGAAGAGCGCTTGAGAAATTTGTACGGCACGCAAGTTCGAATCAAAACCGGCCAGCGTGGGGGAGTTATCGAAATCGAATTTTATTCCAATGAAGAGTTGGAACGATTATTGGAACTGATGCAGTAGCGGTACTTGACTTTGGCATAGCTGTTTCCCCAAAGTGGAAGCAAGCTAAAACGTAACGGAGTGATGTCATAAAACATGTGGCGATCCATGAATATCAAATTCAAGAAAAAATCCAATCGCAAGCAGCATATTTCAATTTTATTAATCCCGGATGACTACACGGATCCATTCACGTTCCGAATCAGCATTCGGGCGCTGAAGGTGGTGGCGATTGTGGCTTCGCTGTTGGTGGTGCATATCTTCGCCGGGATGATTTTTTACTATAAATATTTCGTCACCAATCGCTATCGCCATCAGTTGGAGCGAGAGAATATCAATCTGAAAGAAGATAGTCGCAAGATCAGCGTTTTGTATGATAAAGTGGAGGAAATTGTCCAGTATAACTCGCGCTTACGAAGTGTGCTGCAGGTTGATCAGGGATTTGAACGCAGCGACCGAAAAATATCGGACATTATGAATACCTTTCGGCGCAATATTAATCTGTTGCCGGAGCAGGGGGTAAGCAATGGAGTGATGCCTAACGCTCCGTCCAATACTGGCCGCCAGGATTTTATTTTTCGGTCCAAGGGTACGTTTCATGAGCTGGCCAATAATATTCCAACGTTCCTGCCGGTGGAGGGCTATTTGACCACCAATTTTCGCCGGGGCGACTGGCTACTGCCAGATCACCTGGGTATTGATCTGGCCACCAGCCGTGGTTCGACAGTTCATGCAGCGGCCGATGGGGTGGTCATCTTTGCCAAATGGACCGAGGACCTGGGGAATTTGATCATCCTTTATCATTTCAATGGCTTTTTGACGTTTTACGGCCATAATCAGATTTTATTAAAGAAGGAGAACAGTCTGGTGAGAAAGGGTGAGACGATCGCCTTGTTGGGCAGTTCGGGCCGCAGCACGGCACCCCATTTGCATTTTGAAATCTGGAAAGATGGAGTGCCGGTGGATCCAAAAGCATATTTGTTAATTACTCAGAATAAATAATCGGCAACTTAGCGATCATTAGTAAGGAGAGACGACCTTGAGTAAGAAAGAAGATGAAGCAATTGGCAGATCGGGTGAACTGAATACAATCATTGGGAAAGGCTCTTCGCTGGAAGGGACCTTGAAAGTCGAAAATAGCATTCGCGTCGATGGTAAAATCAAAGGTCATGTGACGACGACCGACTCGCTGGTCATTGGCAAAGAGGGCGAGATCGAAGGTGAGATCATTGCCAAAAACGCGGTGATTGGCGGTCGGGTGCGCGGCAAAATCAATGCAACTGGCAAAACAGTGCTCGAAGCGAAGGCGATCTTTTTGGGCGAGTTAAAAACGGCTCGGCTGGTCATTGACGATGGCGC
The DNA here is from genome assembly GCA_034505795.1 of Candidatus Zhuqueibacterota bacterium. Taxonomy (GTDB): domain Bacteria; phylum Zhuqueibacterota; class Zhuqueibacteria; order Thermofontimicrobiales; family Thermofontimicrobiaceae; genus Thermofontimicrobium_A. Next base: position 34,290 of record JAPDQM010000031.1, on the reverse strand, counting down.
AATTTTTGACGGTCGCTGCACCATGCAACGGGATAACAAAGGTTCGTTCGAGCCCAAAATCGATGAAGGAGTCCCCAAAATTGATTTTAAGGGCAGTCAGCAAAAGCCAGATCAGAAATAAGTAAACGATCACAGGATGTGCCTAGAAACCGTTGACATGGATTTCATCTCTGCGGCTAATATCATAATAGCTTATGGCGTTAATTAAAGGAGATTAAGCGAACACCCCAATTCATTGTGGTACGATCATCATCTCAACAGAAATTCCAAGATCGCTGTAGTGATTTTTATGAAGTTGTCCTGTGATTGGTTACAGAAAGAATTATTAAGCTCCTTTCTGTGGTGTTTATAAAAACTCCCTTAGAGCCGGCTGGATAGCCTTGCGCTGGTCTCTGGGGAGTTTTTTTTTGAAAGTGATTTTATTCTGGCGGCTATCCAAAGCGCATCATGGGCCGGGAAATAATGGGCAGTTCCCGTTGCCAGATGGCTTTTTCCATCTCCATTATTCCCAGGGCAGTGACTATTGATCGAAATAGCAAAGATCCCGTAACTCGCCGATTGATTTATTCTTCAACAGTGTTTCACTTTCGAACGGACCAATGGTGGTTGAATGGTTAAGCCTTCCTGGTTGAGATGTTCGAGCCCATTCCTTTCACCGAAACTCGCTGATAGTGTCCTCTAAAGCGACCTCCGATGATTTATTTGCTGGTCCTGCCTGATAAGCAATAGACCAACTCAATTTCAAACCCAATTGGCTACGGCCTAACGCGTTGCTGCTCGCATCATTTTTTCCGCTATTCGTTCTCAGGTAAGGTATGTATTTATGCCTATTGATGAATACAAATTTGTAAGCCATGCCAACTTGACCTTTTCGCATCTTTTTTAGATTGCTACGGGCTGGAAGGCAATGGTCATGGTTCGCGTTTAGCATTAGGGTTGGCGATAACTTCTAATTCGCTTGTAAGAAAAGATAATGGTCACTGGCTACTAGGTAAAGAAATGTTATGATAAATTTATTTATATTACAATTAAAATAAATTTGAATTATTAAAGCATGGATTACAAAAATTTAAAAAAACTTTTATTGACTAAATCATAAAAATGTTTTATAATGAGATGGTAAAATGATCTTCTCGAATGGCAGTAGGCCTTTCAATCAAATCATGGGTAGCTAAGAAGATGATGAAAAAAACGACAAGTTGTTGGCTGAGATGGGGAATGGGGCTGATTGCAGTGATGGCCTTTAGGATTGGGTTCCATCCTGCTCAGGTGAATGCCGTGCCAGACCGGAGCGCTGATAAAAAGGCTGGGGTGGTTAGTTACGAAAATCGGCTACGGTTTTATCTGGATTTGAAGACAAAACGTTTCCTCCAAAAAATGGCGTTGCGAGAGAAGTTATTGGTGGATCTCATTCAAAGTATCCAAGATGAAGTGCAAGCGCGGGGAAAAGCCGGGCTGATAAGCGGGGGCAGCATGGGCTTTCAGTTGGTCGACGCTCAAATTGATACGCTGTTGGCTCAGTACAATGAGGAAATTCGAGCCATCAAGTACATCGTGACAGAATTGGATCGCCTGGAATTAAAGGTTCAGCGGATCGATGATCTGAAATTGCTGTCCGAGGTTGAAGGATTGAAAGATCAATTAATGGGCGTGCTGGATGAGCAAAAATTGGCCACCACACGGCTGACCAAGCAGCAGGCCGCTCGGATGATTCAGGATTATTCCAAAGAGATCGGTCAATTGATGCAAATTTATGATCAAATCGATCTGTTCCAGAGCCGAGCGCAGGCCATGGGTGATGTGGAAATGGTGCGGCAATTGGACAAAGAAAAGCAGCGGATTATTAAAGTTTTCGAGGAGAGCCGAATCGCAGGTGCTGAGGCCGAGAAACTGGTGCGGGACTATATTGAAGAGGCCAGTTCAATGGCTGCGATCTTAAAGCAGATGGATGCCATGGCTACTGCGGCGGGGGTAGACAGTTCGCTCAAATCCAATATCGATGAGGTGCGCGAGCGAGTGGTTGCGGAAATTGATCAGCGAATCCTGCAACTGTTCGGGATTACGCAGCAGGACAGTTTGCAGGGGCCAACGCTCTCTGATTATTTCAAAACCTGGAAGAGCAAACGGATCGCAGAGTATCAGGTGGCTTACACACGTTATAAGATTGTGCGGGAAAATCTTATCAAGTCGGCCACGGAATCGGAGCGAAAACGAATGATCGAACGTGAGATTGCTGTGGCACTACTCAACTACAGCGAGCAAAGTTACGACCTGGCGGGAATGCAATTTCAGGAGATTGATGAGGCATATCAAGCGTATTATCCCAATCGCGATGGTTTGATTTTTTTCAAAGGTGAATCGAATTTTGCCAACCATTATTATGATGCCGCGTCACGGGATTACCTGGAAATCATCCAGAAATATCCGACTTCACAATATGCTGGCATCTGCCAATTGCGGCTAATGATGATCAGCTATACTTATGGACTTTATGATGAATTCTTTAAATATTTTAGTAATGTTCGAGGAAGTCAACTGATTGATCGCGAGGAAGTAAACGGTGCTTATTATCTGGCCGGCTATGTTCATGCGATGCAGCGCCGCTATGCTGACGCGAAAAGTGTGCTGGAGAATGTTAAAGATGATTCAAAATACTACCTACCGGCCCAATATTTGCTGGGTATTGTCCTGACCAATTTGGAAAAATATACGCAGGCAAAGACCTTATTCGAGACCCTCACGGTCCAGAAGAATTATCCGTGGACGGATGTGACATTTTCCATTCTCAAAAATGAGTCGTTGCTTCGGTTAGGATATTTACATTATCAACGGGGCGAATATGATCGGGCGGTAAATTATTTTGATCAGGTGTCCAAGGGATATCAGCGCTATGATGAAAGTTTGATGGGGCAGGCCTGGGCCAATTTGAAGCGCGGACAGTACGATGCGACGATCAACCAGGTGGATTTGATTTGCAATAATTATCTGTTATCAAATTTTACTTATGAGGCGCGGGTTCTATCGGCGCATTGCAAGCGCATTCAGAATCGCCCGGATGATGCGCTAAAGGATTTGCGTTATGTGTCCAGAGCGAAATTTATGCTGGGACAGGCGCAGGAGTACAATCAGGAGCGTTCTCATATACTCAAACAATTGGATGAACTGGAAGATCTTGAAAAGACAATCCTGGAGCATCAGGATCGTCGGCTGTATCCGCAGGTGGTGAAAATCCGGGATCTGATCAATGATGCGCTACAGGCGTTTCGCTATCGGGGTGCGGTGAGCGGTCGCATGTTGAGCGAATATAATGAAGAGCGGCGAGTGTTAATTCGCCAGATTCAGGAATTCGATTCAATCATAAAGTATGCCGAGGAAAATGGCAATAAGGCGTTACTGGCCGATGCCTCAAGACAGCGGAATCGGCTGATTGGGCTGTTGGAGAGATATCAGCTTCAGCAATCGGTGTCAGGGATTGGCTATTTCTATGACTACCCAGTAGCGGCCAAGGAGAGCGAAGTGATCTATCGTCGGGGGATTTTAACCAAGCTGGTGAGTGAGCTGGTGATGGAAAAGCAACGGGTGCAACAGGATCTGGAATTGGTCACCCAGCTTCTGGCGGCAAATAGCGGTCATAAAAAAATGGATGCGGTGGTCGATCTGGAGATCATTGAAGACGATTTGCAAGATTTGAACAATCAACTCAATCAATTTCAGGTGTGGCTGGCCAATCACCAGGTCATCGAGGAGGTGAACCCGGAGACGGAGCAGTGGACGAATCTGTCTGGTTTTGGCATGAGTGATATTAATTTTGCTTCGTTTCGGGAGCGGATTCATCAGATTGGGAGCTATTCCAAGAATTTGGTTTATCTGGATGAGGTCTTGAAAGGGAAGCAACGAGAGCTGGAAACGCGGATTGGCCGGTTTGATAGCGAAGTGCGCAAAATTGAAAAAGAGATGGAATTGGAAAAGATCCGGTTGGAAAAGTTAGAGAAAGAGAAATATTTTCAGGATCTCTATTTCGAGACCAAAACTCAGGAGATCGAGACGGAGCCGGAAGAAAACCTGGATGAGATCGATCGCTTGTTTAATCAAGAACGCAAGCTTGAATTTTAAATCAGGAGAGCACCTGATAGGGAATGGGCATGAAAAATTCATATTGGTTCGGCATCATGCTGGCGATGATAGTGATAAGCCAGCTCGGTTTGGCGCAGCAACAACCCACGACCGATCAAGAGCGACAGAGCAAGATCGATTCGTTGTTAAAAACCTATTCAGTCGAAGAAATATTGCGGTATCGCGAGCTGTACCAGAAGCGGATCAACGATCTGAAAGAGGACAAGCTTAAACTTCGTGAGAAGGGGATTCACGATGCGGAGACCTTCATAGCGAACAATCCTGATAGCAAAATTCTGGATAAGGTTTTTATCCGGTTAGCGGAGCTTTATTACGAGGTGGCCGAAGATGAGTACATGCAGCAGATGCAGGTTTACGATCAACAGCTTGAGGAACTGGGGGCGGCTGCTGCGAGCGACTCCACGCTGAAGGAACCGGTAAAGGATTTTTCGAAGTCATTGGCCTTGTACCAGCGGATTATTGATGAATTTCCGCATAGCGATCTGGTGGATGATGCGCTGTATAATAAGGCATTCATTCTGGAGGAAAGCGGGGAAATTCAGGTGGCGCTGGAAATTTATGATCATATAATTAAAGAATATCCTTCCAGCCGCTATGTGCCTGAAGCTTATATGCGAATTGCGGAATATTATTTTAATCCGCCGCGGAATGAAATTAATACGGCGATTGACTTTTATAAAAAGATATTGAATTACCGGGATAGTCCCAAGTATGATGAGGCGCTTTATCGGTTGGGATGGAGCTACTATCGGCTGGGCAATTTTGCTGAGGCAGTTTCCTACTTTACACTGTTGGCCGATGATATTGAGCGGGCGAAAATTATCGATCCTCATCAGCGCTTTTCCAATCCAGCGCTGCGCGATGAGTCGCTGGAATATATTGGTATTAGCTTTTTAGATTATGGAGGCACGGACCGGGCGGTTGAATATTTAAAAAATATTGGTGGCCGGGCCTATGGCGCCGAGATTCTTAAGAAAATCGGCGACGTGTACATGAATGAAAAGGAGATTTATGATAAGGCGATCGAGGCGTATGAGACGTTGCTGAAAATGTATCCCGATCATGAGCAGGCGCCGGAGATACAAGAAAAAATAGTACTCTGCTATCGTCATAATAAAGACGACCGAATGGCGTACGTTTCGCGCGATCGATTGGTGACGCAGTTCAAGCCCGGCAGTCCCTGGTGGCAGAAGCATGAGGATGAGAAGGTTCGAGAACGGGTGTACCAAATTACGGAACGAGCCTTGCGCGACAATATCACGTTGCTGTATCAGCGGGCAGAGGAGAAACGAGATCCTGATTTGTACCTGCAGGCAGTGAATGATAGCCGCAAATATCTAACAACGTTTCCGGCAGACAGCATGGCGCCGATGATTCATTGGAACATGGCCTTGACCATGGACACCAAGCTGCACCAAAGTGATCAGGCGTTTGAAGAGTACATGAAGATTGGGGATCAATATTGGAACAGCAAGTACCAGCGCTATGCGGCGGAAAACGCAATTGCTCTGGCTAAAGATGCCGTGGAGTCGGATACCACGCGTAAGGTAATTTCTGAGGCGAGCGATCAACAGCGACCGGTGCGAGAAAACAGTATTCTCAATATACTCGAGTATAAGCGACTGGAATTGACTGCTAATGAAAAGCGCTTGATCCGGGCTTACAATAATTTTATCAAGCTGTACCCGCATGATCCGGAGACGGCGACCATTTTGACCAATGCTGGCGCGCTGTATTACAACAATAACCAATTTGCAGAGGCGTTGCGCTACTTCAACACCATGGTGAAACATTTTCCAGATCATCGTGACATCAATAATGTAAGATATACCATTCTGGAAAGTTATTTTGGTAAACGGGATTTTCGGAGTGCCGAAATTGTGGCGCGTCGTTTGCGGAATGTCCCGGGCATTTCTCAGTCGCTGCTGGACAAGACGAATAAGCGGTTAGCGGAGTCGATCTTTTTGGCCGCCGAGGTGCTGGCGGATTCGGCCGATCATTTACAGGCAGGTAATGAATATCTGCGCGTAGTAAAGGAGGTGCCCAACTCCGAGTTTGCTGATTTGAGCCTGTTCAATGCAGCGCTGCAATACGACAAAGCCAAGGAATTCAGTCGGGCTGTGGAAACCTATTCCTATCTCATCGAGACGCGGGCCAACTCCAAATATCTATTCGATGCCATGAATAACCTGGCTATCGATTACGCCGAATTGGGCGAGCCCAAAAATGCCGCTCTCACCTACGAGCGCCTGGCGACGATGGCCAAAAATCAGCAACAGGCACATGACGCGCTGTACAATGCGAGCCTCTTTTTTGTTAAGGCCGAGGAATGGGAAGATGCGATTCGGGTCAATCGGCAATTTGTGGAAAAATATCCGACGTCGGAAGATGCCGATGATTTGTTCTATGATGTGGCCACTTACTATCTGAAACTGGATGATCTGGAAAAAGCCAATCAGATTTTTGGCGAGTATGCACGACGATATCCCAATTCACCTCGAGTGGTGGAAACCTATTTCCATCGCGGCGAATATTTCCAGAGTAAAAATGATTTCGATCGCGCGATCCTTGAGTTCCAGCAGGCACTGACCAAAAATGACGAATTTCACAAATCAAAATTGGCAACCAATGATTACTATGCGGCTGAGGCGCTGTTTCGGTTGACGAAAATCAAATATGATCAATATCGTCAGATTGAATTTCAGTTGCCTGCAGCTCGGATGGAGCAGGACAAAAAAAAGAAGCGCGATTTGCTGATTGCAGTGGTGGATGGATTTACCAAAGTTGCCGCCTTTGGCACGTTACGTCTATATGAGGCGACCTATAACATTGGTGAGGCTTATGAAGAATTTGCCCACACCTGGGTACGCCAGGAACTCCCGCCGATGGAGGAAACTCGACGTATCATCACCATGAAAGAAATCAATCAGACAGCTACTGAACTTTATGGCAAAGCGGAAGGAACTTATAAGCATTCGGTGACCATACTAACACGATTGGCAGCGGAATATGAACAATCGTTGGCTGCAGCAGATTCCAATCGGCCAGCCAATATCGAATTGACCAGGATCGCCGCGGATGATAGCACCTTGCGCGTGGCGCGCAAGTGGATCGAGCGCTGCAAGGAAAAGATCTCTGAAGTCATTTATGATATGGCGGAACTCAACCTGTCCACCGTCAACATGTTTCTGAAGGCCCCAATTCCCGAAGGATTGAACAATCTAACCCGGCTTGAGTATCGCCGGCAGATATTGGTCAAAGCCGTCGCGCCGATTGTTCAGCAAATTGTGGATGCCCACATCCGAAACGTCCGTGAATCCTGGAAGATGGGCCTGGAAAATCAATGGGTCAAATTCTCGCGGCGCAAGATTATTACTACCAATAAATTGGTGGCGGATGAATATATTGCGCTGGCTCAAAACTCATTGGAGGCTTATAGGAATACGCTGCAACAATATGTGAGGATTATTGACGAAGGCATTACCTCACCAGAGGGAATGGATGTGGTTTCGCTATCGGATCAGATGGCCAATCTGAGCAATTTTACTAAGCTTTTTGCCAAAGCGGCTCTTGAGATCTATGCCCAGACGATTCAAAAAGCGAAGCAAGAAAATATCAACGATCCCAGCGTGGCCGAAACCAAAGAAAAAATGCTGCAAACGCTGTTTGACATTGCCCAGCAATGCCAGGCCATTGCCGAGCACACCAAAGGCTTGCGCAAAAATTATGAGCGACTCTTCAAAGAAACCAAGAAGGTGGATTATGAGGAGGCGTACTTCAATTTTGAAGATAACTATTTTGCCTTCAGAGAAAATACCCGGGAGTTGCTGGAAGCGGGTTATCAGGTTTCCCGGGAGTTGAATATCAGCAATCAGTGGGTATCAAACATCATGCTGGCGCTGGTGCAGCTTCAACCGGAGAAATACGCTTCGTTGCTGAATTTGCAACCCAGTATGGAGCAATTGGTTACCAATACCACCTGGGTGGCCAGCACGAGCTATGAGGATGGCTGGATGAATGCCAGGTTCGATGCCCGCCATTGGAACGCTGCCCTTTACCTGTATGACCGAAGGAATGTGGCCAACCGCGGCCAGTTGATTCCGATCTGGGGAATGGCCAGCGATACCACTGGTCTTGGGCGAGATTCTGTGGTGGTTGCACCGGCCTCGCATGCCGAAGATGTAGGTGCAAGCGGCAAAATGCGTTCGGAAGGGGCAATGAATCGGCGAGTGTTTATTCGTAAACACTTTTCGATTCCTGGGCTGCCCGTAACTGGGGATATCAAGTTGATTGTTGACGATTCCTACAATCTTTATGTGAATGGAGAATATATCGCCACGTTTACTGGTGAGGGTGCTTTGCGATCCACCGAGCACACCCATCAACTTGGCGAGTATCTCCAAGAGGGGGAGAACATTATTGCCATCGAGGGTATTGATTCAGATGGCACCGGCGAGGGGCTCATTGCGATTATGAATTATCAATATTTGCCGGGTTGGGAAGATAAAAAACAACAAATCCAAATCGAGGTCAGCGATGCGAATATCAAACAAAATCTGGTAATGGATAAATATATCATTTATTGAAAGAGGTGATATTGTGATTCAATGGGCAAAGGGTTTACAACTATTGCTCGGCATCTGTTTGCTCATGATAGCTCCCCAGGTCACCTGGGCACAACTCGATCGCACACGATCGGATTCGGCGCGATCGATTTTGCAGGATAGCGTCCGCAGCAGCGATACCACCCGGGTATCGCAACCAGGTGATGCCGAAATCGAACTGAGTGAAATTACGATCGAAGCGGTAGTGGAAAAACCGAGTGTGGCCATCCTGCCACGACGGTTAGAGCCACGACTGGAGGAGATGGAGTTCATCGACCGGTCATTCGAACGGGAGTTGAAAAAAGTGCCGACCAAACCGCTGCTGCTGGATGATCAGTTGGTGCGGCCGAAAAAGATCGAAGATTTGAAGCAGAAATTACTCCAGAAAAAGAAAGAATGAGGCGAGATTGAGCCGCAGTGGAATGAAATTTAGTGCAAGGGAAAAATTACTATTCGCAGCAATTAATGTCATGAATTTATTGCAGGAGGTTGTGTAATGGGTATCGTTGGTGAAGTCTTAAAGAACTTCAGCACCTCGTCAACGGGGTGGTTCTTTATGTGGGCGTTGTTGATTTCAGCCATTTTCGTCGTGGCGCTGGCCATCGAGCGGATCTATTATGTGATGGTACGCTCCAATATCAATGCCCCGAAATTTATGGCCGAAATCCGCAAGCTGGTGAAGGCTGGGGATTATGAAAAGGCGATTTCACTATGCAACTCGGCGCGAGATAAGGCGTTACCGCTGGTGATTTTGGCGGGTCTCAAAAAAGTAAGCGAAAGCGAGCGTATCGAGTTTCGCGCCATTCAGAACTCAGTGGACGAAGGCACGCTGGAGGTGATTCCGCGGTTGCAGGAACGAACTGGCTATCTGGCGACTTTGGCCAATGTGTCGACGCTCCTGGGTCTGATGGGAACCATTTATGGTCTGATCGCGGCCTTTAATTCGGTCTCGGCGCCTGGTATCGACGCCACCGAAAAGTCGCGTATGTTAGCCGCGGGGATCTCGGTGGCCATGAATACCACGCTGGTTGGTCTATCCATCGCTATTCCAGCAATTCTGATCTATACATTTGTCAATAACAAGACCATCAAAATAATTGATGAGATTGACGAACATACGGTAAAACTAATTAACCTCATTACAGGGAATCAATAAATATGGCTTTTAGACCTTCATTTCGCAGAAATGCCAGCCATCGAGAAGTTGAACTCAATATGACCCCGGTAATGAATTTGATGGTCTGTCTGATTCCGCTATTGCTCACTTCGGCGCAATTCATTAAAATTGGGGTGATCGATTTGAACTTACCTCCGGCAGTGGGAACAGCCGTGAGCCAATTGGAAGCGCCAAAGGAAAGCGCGAAAAAATTGGACCTGGCCATAACCATTACCGATAAGGGCTTTTTTATTTCCAGTTCTTTGGCTATTTTGCGCAGCCGAGACGGTCAGGGCCCTTCGATCCCTCGTCGCGAAAATGGTGATTATGATTTTGCGGATCTCTCGGACAAACTTTTTGAGATCAAAAAGAAAGCAATTGGCAATTTTTCAGATACTGAAAAGATTATTATTCAAGCTGAGCCGGAAATTGATTATCAGTTACTGGTAAATACGATGGATGCTGCCCGGTCGATTACCAGAGATGATAAAAAGTATACGCTGTTTCCGGATGTTTCGCTGGCGGCCGGGGTGATTTAGTTGGGCTAGTAACAGGCTGGCAAAGGCGATTTCGGGCGCAAGCGCTCGACATAAAAAGTCCAATCATCGGGCAAATGGTTAGCAATTGCTCTCTCGAACCGCCACAGGCGTAATTCACAGGTTTAAGGTATTATCGCCACGTTGTTGACTATTCTGGCGCTGCCTGGAGGGTCACCGGCTTGCTGTTTCGCGAGCTGGGGCTGGTATATTTGGGGTATGGCGATGCAATTATCGATCTATAGTGGAGAAACCCATGGCATTTATTCCTTCTCGCATTAAGCGGCACAACACCAATCCGGGTGATGTGAAAGTCAATTTGACTTCCATGATGGACATGTTCACCATTATTTTGGTTTTTTTAATCAAGCAGTATACCACTGACGGTGTATTAATTCAGCCCTCAGAATTTTTGACATTGCCCATGTCGACGGTTGAGCAACCCGCCGATGTGGCCCTGGACCTGGTCATTTCGAAAGAATGGATCATGGTCAATCACGAACCTGTTGTTAAAGTTGCTTCGGTTATCAATCAAAGCGGATTAATCATTGCGCCGCTGCAAGACAAATTGCAAATTTATGCCCGGGAGGCCAAACGCATGGAAGAGCAATTTGGAACCAAATTTAGCGGCAGGGTAATGATCCAGGGTGATAAATCTATTCCCTATAAGCTATTGGTAAAAGTCATGGCAACGTGTGGCCGATCGGACTATCCCAATATGCGGCTGCTGGTATACCAAAAACAAGATTGATGTGTCGTCAAGTTAGGCAACAATACCGGATAATGAGGATATTCGCTCAGGTTCAATTTGCCAAATCAAAACAGGCCGGTCGCTTGGTTTAGGGCCGGGATTAGTATCCAATAAAGTGAGGTCATTGTGAACGATTCGGGCATTCACCAGTCATCGGATAATTATCCACAGGCCGATCTTATTTCGATATTGAACGGCCAAACGATCGGAGGATTTTTCCCGAAAGAGTATCAGCGAAACTGGCTGGATCATATCGATAGGCGCTTTGCGCTGATCTGGCTGGCCAGTTTTGTGGTTCATATTTCAGTGGCGCTTTATTTCACCATTCATCCGCCGGCGGTGACCATGAAACGTGCTGAGATTGATCGCATCCAGCAGCAGTATGCACGGCTGGTACTGAACAAAGAGGTGCCAACGACGATGCCGGAGGCAGAGATCGCCACGTCCACTGAACTTACCTCCTCTAGCGGCGTAGCGCGGCGCAGCGGTCGTGGAATCAGTCAGGGCGCAACTTCAAGCGCAACCAGCGGAGACGGTGGTGGCGGAGGTAATGTTGTGGCTGGGACATACGGCACTGGCGCTTCGGGCGGAACGTCAGCCGGCGACGCATCTCGGGATAAAATCTCGCAGGAAGTTGGTTCCAAAGGGCTGTTGGGTTTATTGACCAGCTCCGGCGGTGGTCAAAAATCAGATGGAGTGGCGGATCTGTTAGGGGATGCCGCCAATTCGGAAGGGGATCTGGATCGAGCCCTGGGTGGGCTTGATGGTTTGAAAACCGGTGGCAGAGGCAGCAAGGGCACGGGGGTCGGTGATGGCAGTGGTGGAACTGGTCCTGGCGGCATTCCCGGTGCCCGAGCCAGAAAAGGCGGCCGCACGACGACGGCTGATGGGATTGATAATCTGATTACTGGCATTGGTGAGGCTAAATCCACCGACATCAAGCGTCAGGGGAGTATCGTGGTCGAGCAGGTGTCCAGCATTGCCGATGAAAGCGGTGTAAAATCTGAAAGTCGCAATCCAGATGCGGTATCAGAAGTAATCAATAGCCATAATTCGTCCATTCAATATTGCTATCAGCGTGAAATTAAGCAAAATCCGGATTTAAAAGGCAAATTGGTCATCCGCTTTACCATCACGCCGGAGGGGAAAGTGAAAGATGTGAAAATTCTCTCATCGACGCTGGACAACCCCCGCATTGAACAGTGCGTGATCAGCCGCATCGCTCGATGGGATGACTTTGGCGCCATTGATCCCGCCAAAGGCGATGCCACATTTCGACAGGTTTACACCTTTGGTTACTGATAGTGGCAGCATAGATAGTCGCAATCCTTTCAAAATTGAAGATGTCCGCAGCCGAGGCCAGACGGATAGCGCTGGATCGTTAACGCTGTTCGTAGCACCTTTAAAAAAATGCCATAGGAACTTCCTTTGGGAGTTCGAAAATTCATCAAACACGGCAAGCACCAAGCTTGCCGTTTTTTTTGATGGTCGCGTCGATCAGATGTTCTGAAATAGCTGCTGCTCATCACCCCTTAATGGTCAGAAATAGATGTTGCTTTTGCTGATTAATTTGATTAAATTACATGTTCAAAATTGCAATTGCCAAAAGAACTGAAGGAAACAGTCGCGGATGGAACCATTAGCAGAAAAGCGAACGCATACCTGTGGCGAGCTCAATGCCACTCACGAAAATTTAACGGTTACCTTACAGGGATGGGTGCATCGACGCCGGGATCACGGCAGTCTGATCTTCATTGATTTACGAGACATTTATGGTCTCACCCAGGTGGTGTTTGATCCAACGGATGCGGGCCAGACGTATGCCAAGGGTCGGGAATTGCGGCCGGAATATGTCGTCGGCATCACTGGAGTGGTGCGACGGCGGCCAGCGGGAATGGTCAATCCTAATCTGGCCACCGGCGAGATTGAAGTGCGGGTCACCGGCTGCAAAATATACAACCGCGCCAAGACGCCGCCATTTCTAATTGTGGATGACGTGGATGCAACCGAAGAGTTGCGGTTTCAATATCGATATTTGGATTTGCGCCGGCCGGAGATGCAGCAGAGCTTGATTTTGCGACACCGCGCAGCTCAAATTATTCGGTCGTATCTCAACTCGCAGCACTTTCTGGAGATTGAAACGCCATATTTGATGCGCAGCACACCGGAAGGAGCGAGAGACTTTTTAGTCCCCAGTCGGATCCATGCAGGCAAATTTTATGCATTACCGCAATCGCCTCAAACCTACAAGCAAATTTTGATGGTCGCTGGCTACGATCGCTATTATCAATTCGTCCGCTGTTTTCGAGATGAAGATTTGCGCGCCGACCGGCAGCCAGAATTTACGCAGGTGGATATTGAAATGTCCTTTGTTGATGAGCAGGATATTTTTCGCCTGGCCGATGGGATAATGGAACAGCTATTTCGAACGCTGTTTCAACATCAGCTTCCCCAGCCAACGCCGGTTCTTTCGTATCAGGAGGCGCTCTGCCGATATGGCTCCGATAAGCCAGATTTGCGATTTGGAATGGAAATAAAGGATGTCAGCGAGATCGTGGCGCAGTCTGAATTTAAGCTATTTTCGGGCACGGTTCAGGCCCAGGGTATTGTCGCCGGCATCAATTTCAAGTCCGGCGCACATTATTCCCGAAAGCAGATTGATGATTTAAATCAGTTCGTCATTACATTGGGTGGCAAAGGAGTACTAGCGGCAAAGGTCACACCAGATGGTTGGGATGCTTCTTTTGCAAAGTTTCTGGCGCAGGGAATGGTTGACCAGATCAATGGGTTGCTGGAGAGTTCGCCAGGAGATTTGTTGTTGTTCCTCGCCGGCGAAAGATTAAAAACCCTGGAATTGCTGGGGCGGCTGCGACAAAAAATTGCCACCGACGAAGGTTTGATTCCAGCGCATGAATTTCGCCTGGTCTGGATTACCGATTTCCCATTGGTGGAATATGACACCGAAGCTGGACGGTATGTGGCTGTACACCATCCGTTCACTTCACCCAAGGTCGAAGACTTGCCGCTGCTGGAAACGAATCCGTTGCAGGTTCGGGCGCGCGCTTACGATCTGGTGTTGAATGGTTATGAACTGGCGGGGGGCAGCATTCGAAATCATCAATACGAGACGCAGATGCAGCTTTTTAAGCTGCTCAATATATCTGAAGCGGAAGCCGCGGATAAGTTTGGCTTTTTATTAAATGCGTTGCAATATGGTGCTCCGCCGCATGGTGGAATTGCCTTTGGTTTTGATCGCCTGGCGATGATTCTGGCGGGCAAATCCTCCATTCGCGATGTGATCGCATTTCCAAAGACGACCAGCGCCCTATCGCTGATGGACAATGCTCCGGCGGCGGTGGATGAAAGTCAACTCAACGAGTTGCATTTAAAAATTGTAAGTGCTGAGCCGGTGGGCGATTGAAAAAATGATCGGAATCAAATTTTTTACTTGACAATTAGTTTTTTTTTTGTTATTATTAGGCGAAATATTAGGTTAAGCATTTAGGCTCTGAAAGTTGGTAGGCCGTAGGAACATTCAACTGACTTCGAGCAAGCGATATTAGCATTAGCAATCCGAAGCACATCATTTCAAAACCTAACCCCAATCTACGGAAGGAGGTGTAAACCGAATGCGAAAAGTATCGCGCATGATCGTGATCCTGTTCTCAGTAACATGTTTGATTCTTTCTCTCGCACTGAGCGGCTGTACCAGACATCCTAATGAAAAGCAACTGCAGGCTTTAGAGGATCAGAAAAAAGCAACATTGGCCGCAGAAGAACGACTCGCAAAGTGTGAACAACAAAAGGGTGATGTTGAAAGAGAATTGGCAGAGAAAAAGCAGAAACTCGAAGATGCCAAGAGCGAAAAAGAAGCCATTAAAAACAAGTTAGGCGGTATGTAATCGAAATGAAGTCAATTTAATTATTTTGGAGGACAATTCACAATGAAGGACATAGCAAAACTCACGTCCGCTTTCGCTCTGGTTCTCGCCGTGATGCTCTTATTCTCGCTGGCTTCTTTCGCCCAAGAGAAAATGACCATGGAACAATACAACGCGCAACTGGCTGATTATCAGAAGCGAGAAGCGGCAGCCAAGGCAGATTTAGCTAAATGCGAAGCGGATATCAAAGTCTTACAGGCACAAATCGAACAGACTGATGCCCAAATCGCTGCTGAATGGCAACAGATCTATGCCATGTTAGGAACTGATGAGGCGGGAGTGAAGGAATTCCGCTCTGGTCTCAATAATCTGGAAGCCGAAGTTGATGCTCTGGCAGCGCTGTCGCCAGAAGAGCTTTTCAAGCGCCGCGCTGAAATCGATCAATTGGAAAAGAGATTGGCTGAGTTTAAAAAAAGCAAAATTGCCTTGCTAAGCGAAATGGCGGACAAGATTGCCACCATCGAAGGCAAGATTGCGCAACTGCGCGCCAGTCTCCCCAAGGCTGACTTCGATCAATACACCGTGGTCAAGGGCGATTATCTGTGGAAAATTTCGGGCAAGAAAGAGATCTATAATGATCCTTATCAATGGATGCGAATTTACACCTATAACCTCGACCAAATCAAAGATCCCGACTTGATCTACAAAGATCAAATTTTCAAAATTCAGCGTAGCTGTGCCGATAATGAGTACCTCGTGGTTAAGGGTGATTTCCTGGCGAAAATCGCTGGCAAGCCAGGTGTGTACAACGACCCCACCAAGTGGACCAAAATCCTGGAAGCCAACAAAACTTTTATTAAGGATAAAAACGTCATTTATCCGCATCAGGTGCTGATTATACCTGATTAATCAAAGGCAATCGGTGATTCTTTAATTCACTGATTATCACGCAAGGAATTTTGCAAAAGTTAAGCTCATATTATTTTGAACCGCGGAAAAGCTCTTGGTTATGGGAGCGGCACAACCATAACCTAAGAGCTTTTCTTTTTTATAGTGGCGTGCCTGCGGAATCGAAAGGGGGGGCTCCCGGCTGCTTATCAAGCTACCAACTCCGATGCACCGTACCCAATCCCATGAATCTCAATCCCGCCGGCAGTGCCTGATTAATCCAATAAAAATATTTGAAGAATGACTCAGATAACGCAAGACATCCAAAAAAAAATATCCATTCGCGGCATTGATCAACTCAAGCTGTTGGGGATGAACGATGGCAATCTCAGGAAAATTGAACGCCATTTTCAGACCAAAATTATCGTCAGGGGAAGCGAGATCACTTTATTGGGCGAGGCGCAAGAGGTGCTCCTGGTTCAAAAGTTGTTCGAGGAGTTGATCCTGATCCTGGAAAAAAACGATCAGCTTACTGAAAATGACCTGAATACGGTTTTGGAGGTGATCAAAGCCGGCAAGCTGAAGCCTGATGCTTCGACTGACAGTAACAGTGGCGTAATCATCTATACCAAAGAAGGTCAGGTGCGGCCCAAGACCGAAGGTCAGAAACGGTACTATCAGGCAACATTGAAAAATGACATTGTTTTTGTGATCGGTCCGGCTGGCACTGGCAAAACGTATCTTGCCGTGGCAATCGCATTGGCCCATTTGCGCGATCGATTGGTGGACAAGCTGGTTCTGGCCCGGCCGGCAGTCGAAGCTGGTGAAAGCCTGGGCTTTCTGCCTGGCGATTTACGGGAAAAGGTTGATCCGTATCTGAAGCCACTTTACGATGCATTGTTCGATATGGTCGTCCCTGAAAAATTAAAGAAGTATATGGACAACGGCGTGATCGAAATTGTGCCGCTGGCCTACATGCGCGGACGCACCCTGAACAACGCCTTTGTGATTTTGGATGAAGCCCAGAATACGTTCCCGAACCAGATGAAAATGTTCCTCACACGGTTGGGCATGAATTCCAAAGCGATAATTACGGGCGATATCACCCAGATCGATCTTCCCAGCAAAAAACAATCCGGTCTGGTTCAGATCCAGAGTATTCTGTCGAATATCGAGGGGATTGACTTTATTTATCTCTCGGATCGAGACGTTGTTCGGCATCGATTGGTGCGTGAGATCATCAAGGCTTACGAAAAGTTCAATGATATTCAAGAGTCCCAATGAACGCGGTGGAGAAGGGGGGAGAATAGGATCGAAAATGCTGAAATCAAAATTAATTCAATCCATTGATGCAACACTAAAGCGCATGTTTTCGCTCGGCAAGTTGAAAGACAAAGAAGGCCCCTTTGGTGTTGTTCAAAGCCCATATTTCGGGCCAATTGTGATTGGATTGATTTTAGTAGTTATCATATCCTTAATGCTGCCACGCGGCAAATCCTACCAATTCGGCGACCTGAAAGAAAAGGAGGTGTATGTCGGTGAAGAAATCATCGCGCCGTTTACCTTTGCGATCAATAAAACGCCGGAGGAATATAAGCGAGACCTGTTGCAAGCGGAAAAGGCCGTCCTGCCCGTTTTTAATCGTAGCGATTCAATTGCCCAGAGTTATTTAAATGCAATGCGGACATTTTTTGACTCACTGGAAACGATTAAAAGTAGGAATTCCAAATTTTCTGCCCAAACCCGGACGGTCACTCGGCTGCTCGAACAACATGGCGTGCAATTCCTGGATGAGAAAATCCTGCGTATTGTTAATGGGCAGAGCTACCAGAATTTTAAGGAGCTGCTCTTTCGCATTGCTCGTGATGTCTATGCGGCGGGCATTTTAAACCTAACTGCCAGGGATATCAAAGCGGTGGATGGCAAAATTTCAATTGCCACCGCGAACGCGAAGCTTATTCATGAGCTGCAATCGGTCTACGATTTACAACAGGCTCGGGAAGCGATTCTGACCAAATTGCGATCGCATATCGCTGACGATGAGTTTCGAACCGCTATTGGCTATCAGCTACTGCTGGCTTTTGTAAAGCCGAATATACTTTATGATGCGCAAGAGACGCAGCGACTGATTATAGAGGCGCGCAATAGTGTACCATTGGCCAAAGGCACGGTGCTGGAAAAAGAGCGGATTATTGACCGCTATGAACGCATCACGCGAGAGCATATTGAGAAACTGCAATCGCTGGCTGCAGAATTGGCCGAGCGGGAAGTCGGCAAAAGTATCCTGCTGGAGCTGATCCGATTTTTGAGCAAGTTGCTGCTGATCAGCCTGATCCTTGCGGTTTTTGTCATATTTGTGGCTATACACCGCCGAAAGATATTAACTAATATCGGGCGAGTGATATTGCTGGCTATGATTTTCTTTTTGGTGACTTTTCTGAGTTACTTGATTATTCATTTTGGGCTATCGCCGTATTTGATCCCCATTGCCATCGGTTCGATGTTGCTGACCATCTTTTTTGATGCTCGTATTGGTTTCGTTGGAACCGTTGTATTGAGTATCTTAATTGGCTGCTTGCGGGGGAATGAGTTTAATGTAGCACTGGTGTCGATTTTTACCGGCACGATGGCGGTGCTTTCAGTGCGACGCATTCGAAGCCGAAAGTGGTTTTTCAATTCGATTATGATTGTGACCGCGGCCTATGGTGTGTCAATTCTGGTCATGGAATTATTGCACTACTCCTCGTTCCAAACCGTGGCCAGGTCGCTAGGATATGGAGCAATTAATGGTTTCCTCTCACCGCTGATGGTCTACGGCTTGCAGGTGATCTTCGAGTACTTCTTTGATATCGTCACTGATATGCGGTTGTTGGAGCTATCGGATTTGAACAATCCATTATTGCGAAAGTTGGCTCTGGAGGCTCCCGGCACCTATCATCATAGCCTGATGGTGGGGAGTCTGGCCGAAGCGGCGGCAGAAAGAATTGGCGCCAATTCGTTGCTAACACGAGTTGGGGCCTACTATCACGATATTGGCAAAATTGAAAAGCGAGAGTATTTTATCGAGAATCAGATCCACATGAAAAATCCGCATGAAAAACTTTCCCCGAACATGAGCTGTCTGATTTTGATCAATCACGTGAAAAAGGGACTGGAACTGGCCAGACATTATAAACTGCCCCAGGAGATTCGGGCGTTTATTGCAGAACACCACGGTACCAATTTGATTTCATTTTTTTATCAAAAAGCTAAAGAAAAGGGGAACGATGAGGAAGTCGATGAGTCGGTTTTTCGCTACCCCGGTCCACGGCCGAAATCCAAGGAGACCGGCCTGGTGATGTTAGCCGATGCTGTGGAAGCCGCTACCCGATCATTAAAAGACCCTTCGGCCAGTCGCTTGAGAGGTATGATAGTTTCCATTGTGCATGAACGTTTCATCTCTTCGGAACTGGATGAGTGCCCGCTGACGCTGCGAGATTTGACCAATATTATCGATAGCTTTCAAACGATTTTGCTGGGCATTTTCCATACGCGTATCGAATATCCTGAACAAGAGGAAAAGCTTGCGGCTGTTACCAATAAAAGAAAGAGGGAGAAAAGTGTCAATCTACAAAATTAAACTGGTGAACGCCATGCCCAAACAGCGAATAGCGGTTCGGGCTTTGAAATCATTGGCTGAACTGGTGCTGGCAGGCGAAAACATCGACCGCGCCGAGATACAAATCAATTTGGTGGATGATGCCTACATGATCCATTTAAACCGAACCTATTTGAAAAAAGAGAGTACAACCGATGTCCTTGCTTTTGATTTGAGCGAAGATACACCAGCAGCCGGCCTGGAGGGAGAGATTTATATCGGAGTGGAACAAGTCCAGCGCCAGGCGAGTGATTTTGAGGCGTCATTTGAAAATGAGCTGCAACGTATGGTTGTTCATGGGATATTGCATCTCATTGGCTTCGATGATGGCAGTGAGGTGGATAGAAAGCTCATGACACAGAAGGAGGATGATTACTTAACCAGGTTTATCAGGGACAATAGATAGGAGGTTGATTATCCCGTGATGGGTGAAATAGCAATTCGCTTATTAGCATTTGTAATATTGATTTTTTTGTCGGCGTTTTTTTCTGGCTCAGAAGCTGCGTATTTTTCTTTTTCCAAAGAGATGATCGAACGACTGCGGGAGAGTGCCATCGGAAACGCGCGTCGCATCGTTTGGCTATTGAATGATCCCCGGCAGTTGCTGATAACCATTTTGGTGGGCAATACTATCGTCAATGTGTCTGCTGCTACATTGGCAGCATTGTTGACGGCTGATGTGAGTACCCGATTGGGTATTTCGCATAAAATAACTATTATAAGCGAGGTACTGGTGGTGACGATTGTATTGCTGATCTTAGGGGAGCTAATGCCAAAGATTGTTGCAGTCAAAAAACCACTCTACTTTGCCGGGCTGGCTGCCATCCCATTGCGATTCGTTTCGATCATTTTCTATCCTGTCGTGCTTATTTTGAATCGCTTTCCAGGGTTAATTTCCGGCCTATTGGCGTCCCGCGTAAAACCACCACTGTTATCGAAAGAGGAGTTAAAAACACTCCTGGAAATGAGTGAAGAAAAGGGTGCGCTGGCCGAGGAAGAAAAGGAAATGATTCATTCGATCTTTGAATTTTCGAAGACCACAGTCAAGGAGATTATGGTGCCGCGCATCGATATGGTCACTGTTGAAAAAGAGACGTCGCTTCAGGAGCTGATTGAATTGATCAAAACTGAAGGTCATAGCCGAATTCCGCTTTATGAAGAACAGGTGGACAACATTCTCGGCATCATTCACGCCAAAGATCTGTTGCCGTTTCTTGATAAGATTATGGAACCGGTGGACCTGGCGGCACTGGTGCGGCCAGCGTTTTTTGTGCCTGAGACCAAGCCGATCGATGAATTGCTGAAAGACTTTCAGGTGGAAAAACAGCACATGGCCATTGTTGTGGATGAATATGGCGGCACGGCTGGTCTGATCACGCTGGAAGACGTGATAGAAGAAATTGTAGGCGAAATTCAGGATGAATATGACATTGAGGAACAGCCGCTTTATCGACGAATCGATGCCAATCATTTTTTGGTCGATGCGAAGATCGACCTGGATGTGCTCAATGAAGAGTTGGATATGAATTTGCCGGTCGATCCAAGTTATGAAACATTAGGAGGATTCATTTTCAATCTCATTGGTGCGGTTCCGGCTAAAAAACAGCAAATCGACTTTGATGGCTACCAGTTCATTATCGAAAAGATTGATCGCAATCGAATTCTGGAAGTCATGATCATCAAAACTGCGCCGTCCAGCAAGCAGGAAACTAATTTGCTGACCGATGCTGATCATTGATTTTGCGGAAATATTGCTTGACAAAATAGGCAAAATTTATTAATTTATAATTCAATTAAACTGGTCATGTTATTCAATCTCATATCAATTCATAGTCATGGATAGTCGCTAAAATACTGATGGAGGTAAGTATGCATCAACTGCGATTCGATATCAGGGATATTTTGAGGGCGCCGCGCTTGGCGTTGAGTCTGCAGCGGATTTGGATTCAGTTTCTGGGAGTGATTGTCGGCTTTCTGGGTTATTTGATCATGACCTATTTAAGTTTGCTGACAGCCGGGGTGAATTTATCTGTCGCCTGGAAAAAATACGGTCTTTTGCCATGCTTGCTTCCCGAGTCACACCGCTGGTATGCGATTATCATTTTTGCTATTGGTGTGTTGTGGCTGGTGGGGGTCTATTTGATTTCGGCGACGGCCGTGGCCCGCGCCACCTATATGGTGCTGAAGGAAAACCATTTTTATACCTGGACCGAGGCGTTCCGATTTGCTTTCAAGAAAGCGGCCTCGATATTGATGTCACCCGTGGCGGTGATTTTAATCATTGTGATGTTCCTTGTTGGAGGGGCTATCATTGGCCTTTTGGGCAAAATCCCGTTTGTAGGAGAGTTTGGCCTGACCTTGTTTACGCCGGTCTGGTTCTTTTCCGCCTTGCTGGTCGTGTTTTTTGTCATCATTTTTGTTTTAACTCTGTTACTGGCTCCAGCCATTATTGCCACCACCGATGGCGATGCGTTTGAGGTGGTGTTTCAATCGTTTTCAGTGCTCTGGAACCAACCCTGGCGCCTGGTTCTCTATGAAGCGTTAACCGGCGCGTTGTCGGTCGCCGGGTTGTTGGTGATGGCGTTTCTCTTTAAAAAGGCGTTCATTGTGATGGATCGGCTGTTTAGCGCAACCATGGGCGGGGATTATGTCAATATTTCCGCTCAGGCGCTGTATGTGCTCAATGTTCTGTTGATCCATTCTGTCACCTGGGCCAATGCGTTGCTTAAAAATTGGGCGGGACAGTTTTATTTCAATCGGGAGTTCGATCCGTTATCGTTGCCCCACGGTTATCAATACGCCGCCGCTTATATCTTTGCCTTCTGGTTGCTGTTGTTGGGTGCTACTGTGGTTGCTTATGGTCTGGCAACACTAAACGTCGGAACGACAATATCCTATGTTGTCCTTCGCAAGAAAAAAGACGATGAAAATTTGTTAGAAAGAAAGGACTACGAGGAAGAGGAAGAAGAAGCTGCGTCGGCTGAGTCAGCGACAAAAGAGCCTGCGACCGGCGAAAAGCCCAGCACTGAGGCAGCAACAAAATAGCAAGCGATTCATTTCAATTAATCGGTTTATCATTAATTAAAGTTGGTTAGTCCATGCCAATGCACATTTGCATACATTTCGTTAGCTGAATTTAAAAATACCACCCTCGATCGTTTGTGGGTGGTATTTTTTTTCAAAATGGGTAGCTGCTGTTGCCATGCTGGATCAGAAGCCGCGTCATTTGAAACTGAATACTACCTAACCACTGAATCCAAAAAAATAGAAGCGGATATTGAGAATATTATCGAAAGGTGTTCCAATTATCTCGGGTAAACATTTTCGACAATTCGTTTCTAGCCGAGATTCGGCTGCACGGTGGTTTCTGAACATCAGTGGCATTTTATGCGCGCAATTTGGGTGAAAAATTTTTAAGCAACGCTTCGTCGCTAAGCAGTCGTGGCCGAATTGCATTTATTGAGGCGAATTTTCTTGGACGTTATAGCTGAAACTATTGATCGGCCTTGCCAAGCAATTCTGACAGTTCGGCTTCAATATCGGAGGAGCTTGTTTGGCTTTCGAGCAGTTGATAGTCTGCGAAATCCGCCTTTGGCCATGAAGACCGGGACGAGTTCATTTCGATAGTTTTCAGTTGCGGGTGGGTTTTAAGGCTTACATACGCACGCACGATAGCCGCAACCAGCGCCTCTGAGAGAATAAAACACTCATCGCGCGTGGTAATCAGTGCCAATCGACAATGTTTGTGATCTGTTGGAACACCAAATAGCAACCGATCGACATCTTTT
Organism: Candidatus Zhuqueibacterota bacterium; assembly: GCA_034505795.1. Classification (GTDB taxonomy): domain Bacteria; phylum Zhuqueibacterota; class Zhuqueibacteria; order Thermofontimicrobiales; family Thermofontimicrobiaceae; genus Thermofontimicrobium_A. Next base: position 10,915 of record JAPDQM010000031.1, on the reverse strand, counting down.
GTAGAGAGTTGGGTAACTTTTTTCATAGCTTGCTTCTCCAGGAAATTTAAGAAAATTGATTTCGATAGAATATAGCAATTTGGATGATAAGAGACCATTCTAAAATGAGTGACCCAAATTGTCAGCAATAATTTTAAAGTGGCCGTTTCGGTTGGAGGGAATTCAAACGCACCATAGGTTTTTGAACGTTACCAAATTAGCGAAGGAGGCTCTCTGTTATGCCCATCAATCAGTTACGACGCGATCCCATTACTGGACGCTGGGCAATCGTTTTGAACGATGATATTCGTCTGGAAGATCTGATTATTCGACATGACCACTCAAGCATGGCGCCGCAAACGGGTATTTGTCCCTTTTGCGAACAGAATGAAAAGATGACCCCGCCAGAAATTTTTGCTATTCGAACGCCAGGCTCGGCGGCTAATGGCCCTGGTTGGTCGGTCCGCGTCATCCCCGATCGTCATCCGGTCCTGCAGATATATGGCGATATTAATAACCGAGGAGTGGGGTTGTACGATGTTCTGGATGGCATCGGCGCCCATGAAATTGTGGTGGAATCACCCAGGCATTATGAAACTCTGGCCGATCTGTCGGATGATCACATTACGTCGATTTTAGCCACTTTTCGAGAGCGAATCATCGATCTCAAACGCGATGAGCGATTCCGATATGTAGTCGTTCATAAAAATTCGGGTGAGGCTATCGGCGATACAGTCAATCATCTCTATTCTTTTGTGATTGCCTCCCCGGTGACCCCCAAGCGAGTGCGTGACGAACTGGTGAATGCCAGAGAGTATTTTGAATTCAAAGAACGCTGCCTTTTTTGCGATCTGATCAAACAGGAGTTGATGACCAAAGAACGATTGGTTCTGGAAGACGGAATTTATGCGGCGGTCGCACCATTTGCTTCGAGGCGGCCATTCGAGTTGTGGCTCGGACCGCAGCGGCATCAGACGTTTTTCGAACAGGACGCCGATTTGAAAACCCTGGCGTCAATACTCAAGGAACTGCTATCCCGCCTCTCACGATTGCTCAACAATCCGCATTATATCATGGCCATTCATTCGGGGCCGAACATGTTGGCGGGAAAACGTCGCGGCTATTGGCAGACATTAGAGAAAGACTATCATTGGCATATTGAGATCACGCCACAACTGATTAGCGATACCAGCCTGGAGGTCAGCTCTGGCTTTCCCGTTAATTCGGTGTTGCCCGAAAAAGCGGCTGCGCTATTGCGAAGCCTCAATTGAGCTATGCCAGCGGCTTATCGGCTACGCTCTAAGGTCAATGGTGTGCAATATCTCTGCTGGGAAAATGAATTGAACGACGCTTGAATTCGATGTTGACCATTCAAGCAGAAGGTACAAGGTCCCCTTTGCGATGCGCAGCCGGAACGATTTGAATTTCGCAACTTGATCATTTATCATCAATAAACAGATATCCATGTTCAAACCAGCATATCTCGCGCTTTATCAGTCGGGTGAATTGCAGCGACGGATTGATCAATTGACAGCAATCCTGGCCAGATGCACGCTCTGCCCGCGGCAGTGCCAGGTCAATCGGTTGCAGGGAGAATTGGGCATCTGTCGGGCCGGCCGCGATTTAACTATCGCCAGTTTTTTCCCTCATTTTGGGGAAGAAGCGCCGCTGGTGGGGCACTATGGATCGGGAACAATCTTTTTGACCCATTGCAATTTGCGCTGCAGCTTCTGCCAGAATTATGACATCAGTCATCTCGGCGCTGGCGAGGAGATGAGTACGCGTCAATTGGCGCAGGTGATGATCTATTTGCAGAAGCAGGGATGTCACAATATCAATTTTGTGACGCCGACTCACTACGCTCCTCAAATTATGGCCGCGCTGCCGCTGGCCATCGAATTGGGCCTGGAGGTGCCATTGGTTTACAATTGCGGCGGCTATGAAGCGCTGACGGTCATTCAATTGTTGGACGGCATTATCGACATTTACATGCCCGACATTAAATTCTCCAGCACGAAGTTTGCCGATGAATATGCCCATGCAGCAAATTACTTTGAAATTGCCAGACGCGTGCTCCGGGAGATGCAACGTCAGGTCGGCGTGTTACAAATGGATGCCAGAGGGCTGGCCTATCGTGGTTTGCTGATCCGACACCTGGTGATGCCCAATGACGTTTCTGGAACGGCGGAAATTTTGCGATTCATTGCCGACGAAATTAGCCTGGATAGCTACGTGAATATTATGGCGCAGTACCATCCGTGTTTTCAGGCTCAGGATGATCCGCTCATCAATCGCCGCATCACCAGCCAGGAATATCACCAGGCGATTGCTATTGCCAAAAAATACGGGCTACATCGTGGCTTTTGATCCAATTGATAGTGATCGCCATTCAATTCATCTTCTGAGGGAGGATGCGATGCGCTATGGCTATTTTGAGCCATCGAGAGCAGTTGATAGATGTTTATTGGAAATGATTTTTCTCCGTTGCCGAAATAGATATATCGCAGCATGAAAGAGGATTTGAATTTATGTCCAAAGTTGAGCCATTGCTGAAAATGCAAGGCATTACCAAGGAATTTCCCGGTGTCATGGCAGTGAATCGGGTCGATTTTGATTTGATGGCTGGCGAGGTGCATGCCCTGGTGGGCGAAAATGGCGCGGGCAAGTCGACTCTGATCAAAATACTGAGCGGTGCGATTCCCAAAACAGCCGGTGATATTTTTTTGAATGGTGAAAAGGTCGACATCGCTAATCCCAAACAGGCGCAAACCCTGGGCATTGCCGTCATTTATCAGGAGTTGATGTTAGCGCCCAGCCTATCGGCAGCCGAAAATATTTTCCTGGGCTGTTTGCCTCGAAAATGGAAGCTTTTCGTAGACAAAAAAACGCTATTGACCCGCGCCCAACATTTCGCCACGATGCTTGGGCTAACCGTCGATTTGCGCTGGCCATTATATCGTTTGACAATTGCGCAGCAACAGATGATCGAGGTAGCCAAAGCGCTGGCACTGCATGCCCGAATTATCATCATGGACGAACCTTCGGCCGTACTAACGCCCCTGGAATTGGAGAAGCTGTTTGCAATTATCGGACAATTGAAAAAAAATGGTGTGTCGTTCATCTATATTTCCCACCGACTGGACGAGATTTTTCGGATCGCGGATCGGGTTACGGTGCTGCGAGATGGGACGCTCCAGGGAACGCAGCCCACGGCGGCGGTTACACGGGACGAGATTATTCGCATGATGGTCGGACGAGAACTCGGTTCAGGTGCTGGCGATCAGTCATCAAAAAAAACGAGTCAGATTGCGCTGGAGGTTAGCGGGCTGTGCAGTTCCGCGATTCGGCAACCGATAAGTTTGAAGGTGCACTGCGGCGAAATTCTGGGAATTGCGGGGCTGGTGGGAGCTGGCCGAACCCAGTTGGTGCGAGCGATTTTTGGTGCTGACCGTCTGCTATCAGGTACGATTCGTATCGATGGCCAGGTCGTTCATATCCCATCGCCAGCAGCAGCAGTGCGGCTGGGTTTGGCATTGGTGCCGGAAGATAGAAAAATTCAGGGCATTTTTCCCGCCATGAGCACGCTGCACAATATGACAATTACCAATTTGCCGGCGTTGAGCCGGCGAGGGGTGATCAAGAGGCGCGCTGAAGGCGATGCGGCCACCCATTTGTTGCATAGGCTACAAATTCGGTTGCATTCATTACAGCAGCCTATTACCAGTTTGAGCGGCGGCAACCAACAGAAAGCGATTTTGGCTCGCTGGTTAGCCACCAAAGCCAGGATTTTTATTTTCGACGAACCCACTCGTGGCATTGATGTCGCCGCTAAAGCCCAGATACACGATTTAATGCGCGAGTTGAGTCGCCAGGGGGCGGGAATCATCATGGTTTCATCGGACTTGCCGGAAATTTTAGCGCTCAGCGACCGCATTCTGGTCATGCATGCCGGGACAATTCGTGGTGAGCTTGCCCGCGATGAGGCCACAGAAGAAAAAATTATGGCGCTGGCAATGTCATAATATTCATGTGGTTCAACGATTATACTTTATGGCGATCCGTGAGGGTACTTGGCGATCAATTGGTAATTGTCTTCGGAATCGAAGCAGCCAAGAATCAGCGCCCTTCGCCTCTGTAATCTGACAGCAAAAATGCCGTTTAGAAATAGTCAGGCAGTCAATTAAATTAATTGGTTCTTGTTGCAAAAATCGAAATCGAATGAAATGATGCCATTCCTGTCCGCCAGTTGGCGAACAGGAATCTCCTTTTGAACTGGTACCTAGGTCAAGTCAATAAGTAGATACCTGCAGGCGCAGGCATGACATTTTAGCTTGCTTTTTGTATTTTGCAACAGAAAATAATTGGTGCTTGAACGAAAACTTACTTTTATGTCATTTCGATCCGCCAATTGGCGGGGAGAGATCTGTAAGTCCTACAATCTCGATGTTATCAGATTCCTCTCCGCCTGCTGGCGGATCGGAATGACACTTTTCCTTCTTAAATGGTTTTTGTTCAGGCACTCATTAGAAGTCTGGTCCAAAAAATTCAGCCTTTGATGAGGGAGGATTCAGCAATCATGCAAATTTTGTTTATGCTCTCCTTGGTCATTTCCACTCTACAAAATGGTAAGGTGAATGATCGGGAAATTACCTTTGAAGTCATCGTTCCCGATGCCATTGCTCCTAATGATACAATTTTCATTACCGGCAATGTGGTTTCGCTGGGGCAGTGGCGCCCCAATGCCATTCCCATGACCCAAATTTCCAAAAATACCTGGCAGATAACGGTCATGTTGCCGCAGCATCAAACCATCGAATACAAATTTACTCGAGGATCATGGGATTGCGAAGAGGTTCTGGCTGATGGCACCGTGCCCGGCAATAAATACCTTGTGGTGACCAGGAAGCAGAAAATCCAACATCGAATTGCCAATTGGAAAGATTTGATGGCCAGGCCGTTCGGCGGCATCGTGGGAAAATTGGAGTATCATCACCATTTTCACTCGACCCAGTTAGAAAATGATCGTACCATTCTGGTCTGGCTGCCGGAAAGTTACGCCACGCAGCCGGAAAGACGATATCCAGTACTGTATATGCATGATGGTCAAAATCTGTTCGATCCGAAAACATCGTTTATTGGTGTCGATTGGCAGATGGATGAAACGGCCGATAGTCTGATTCGAAAAGGCGCAATCGAAGAAATCATCATTGTGGGCATTTATAACACATCTGATCGGCTGCTGGAGTATTCGGATACCGAGAAGGGACGGGCGTACATGAATTTTGTGGTGAATGAGGTGAAGCCATTTATCGATGGTACCTATCGCACCCTGCCGGATCGGGAACATACGGCAATTATGGGCTCATCGATGGGCGGATTGATTTCCTTTTATTTGGTATGGCGCTATCCCCATATCTTTAGCAAGGCGGGTTGCCTCTCCACTTCGCTGCTGTGGAAAAATGGCGCATTGCTGAAAGAGGTAGAAAATTTTGCTGGAGAAAAACCGGAAATTAAGATATATTTGGATAGCAGCGGTCAGGGCGGGGAAGGTCGCCTCAGGCCGGATTACCTTCGATTAAAAGAGCTTTTGATTCGCAAAGGATTTGTGGATGGCAAAGATGTGATCTACTATTTCGATCCAGATGGAGATCATTCCGAACGTTCCTGGGCCAAACGCGTTTGGCGGCCATTGCAGTTCCTGTTTGGAAAATAGTTTTTGGGGCGCATAGCGAATTTGAGTTTTTGTTACGAGACTCAAAACAGTTAATAAACTAACAATAGCGATTTGGTTATGGAAAGGCATTTCTCCTGCCATGCATTAAAACATTATCGGGTCGCATCATAAAATCAACGTGAGGAAGAAAATGAAAACAATTTCAGCGGAAACAATTGATCAAGCATGGCGGGACTTAGCTGTCATGCTCCCGGGCACTTTTACTAATGTGGTTGGTGATTTTGCACAGGAACAGCCTTTTATTCTGTCGTATCTGATGGCCGTTGATGAGGAACAGTTGAACGAAGATGAACGTGAATTGCTGGTGTTTCTGGGCACCATCATTTGGCGAATTATGTCGCAGGGTGATGTTCCATTAGCCAAGGCTACTGCTGAGAAGATTTTTGCTGCCGAGGATAACAACGTTAACATGTTTCGAAATTTTCAGGGCAAGGACCAGAGCGATTATTATGAGGCCATTACCAACATGTTGCAAAGCTACAATCAGACGGAGTTGCTCAATTTTGTGATTAGTGTGCTGACAGAAGAAGATGAAGAATCAAATGTTCGTGAGGATAATCTTGGGATGATGATGATCTATCTCAAAACAGTGATCGATTGTCTCGATAAATGAAAATATAGGATTGCGGATATGAAACTATTTATTCCGCCTCAAAGAGGCAAAGATGTTATTCTTGTTGAATAGCAGACAAGGCCCGGCTGAACGATTGCTGCGGATGAGGTAATTGTCTGATGGTTTAATGGCGCTGTTGAAGCAGGGCATAAGCAATAGGCCTGCCAATTGCACTGGACAGCAAGTTACTCAAGCGTATTTGAAAGTGATTTTGAACCCATGTTTGTATAAAAAATTTTTCCAGGATTGAAAACTGAACAAAATCATAAGGGTCTTTTATGGGCAAAACATTCGCAGAAAAGATACTGGCAAAAAAAGCGGGTTTGAAAGAAGCCGCTCCAGGGCAGATCGTGACCGTGAAGCCAGAGCACCTGCTGACGCACGACAATACCGCTGCGATTATTGGCAAAATTACCGGCGACCTGGAGAAATACGGTGTCATCGATCCCAATCTTTCGGTAATTGTCCTGGATCATGTGGTACCTGCGGCAGATGAGAAAACTGCAACCGGCCATAAAAAGGTCCGGGAGTTTGTACGGAAATATGGCATCCAAAATTTTTTCGATGCTGGTGAGGGGATTTGTCATCAGGTGGTGATCGAGAAGGGCCTTGCGATGCCGGGAACGATTGTGGTGGGCAGCGATTCGCACACGTGTTCGTATGGAGCACTGGGAGTCTTTTCAACTGGTATCGATCGCACGGAGGCAGCGGCCTTGATGCTGACTGGAGAGACCTGGTTAAAGGTGCCGCAAAGCATTAAAATCACGCTGACCGGCAAGTTTCAGCCGTTCGTCACCGCGAAAGATCTGGTGCTGAAGATCATTGGCGATATCGGGGCCGATGGTGCGGATTATTGTTCGGTGGAGTTCCATGGCGACATTCAAAATTTATCTATTGATGATCGCATCACTATCGCCAATATGGGCGTGGAAATGGGGGCGAAAAATGCCGTTTTCCCAGTGGATCAATTGGCCGAGGAATATCTCGCATCCATCGGTGTAAAGCGCGGGAGTTATGATAAAATCTGGGCAGATCCCGACGCCCAATATATCGAAGAACTTCATTACGATTTGTCGCGATTGGAACCGGTGGTCGCCAGGCCCCATACGGTTGATAATGTGGTTTCGGTCAGCGAGGTGGTGGGAATTCCCATCGATCAATGCCTATTGGGCACCTGCACCGATGGCCGCATCAGTGATTTGGCGATTGCAGCGAAAATGTTGAGCGGCAAAACGGTTGCTCCGAATGTACGATTGCTGGTGCTGCCCGCTTCACGGAGCATTTTTCAGGAGGCTGTGCGCCTGGGTTATATTGAAACGTTGAGCCTGGCCGGGGCGATCTTCCTGCCGACGGGCTGCGGTCCTTGTTTGGGAGCGCATCAGGGCGTTCTGGCACCAGGGGAGAAATGTTTGAGCACTTCCAATCGCAATTTCAAAGGCCGCATGGGTTGTAAAGAGGCGGAGATCTATCTTGCCAGCCCAGCAACGGTAGCAGCATCAGCGCTTTATGGGAAGATTATGGATCCGAGGAAGCTGGTTTAAAAAGATGCGCCAGTGTTAGGATGCAATCTGATTCTGGAGCAGGTTAGATGTTGTGCCAGATACAATTCAGCAAAAACTCATTCCCAATCCGGCTCATGCGGGAGTACGCGGTAGATATGTATGATGGTGTCATCATCTCGAAAGAATAATTTTTTTCAGAAAAGGAAACCAGTGATAGGGGATAAAATAGATTTCGGAATTATCAAAGCTTATTTTATCAAACAAATTTCCATTTAAGACAAAACCCTTAGGAGGCTGATAGAGACTGATAAAATTTTGAAAGCTGCGACTTATGGTCGGTAGTTTTAAAAGCGATTTACATTCTATGGGAACAATATTTTTACCTTGCTCGATAATGAAATCAACTTCAGCTCCGACTTTGGTGCGCCAAAATTTTAGCTTGGTGTTAATGTTCAAAATCGATTTCAATTCTCTGAGGACAAAAGTCTCCTGGAGAAAGCCTTGATCCTGGCGTAAATCAGGATCACTAAAATTTCCGATAGCTAAATTTCTGATACCAGCATCAAAATAATAGAGCTTGGGATTTTTAACAATTTCTTTGAGCTTGTTGGTAAAAAATGGGATGACTGACTCAATGACGAAGGTCTCCTGCAAAATGCCCAAAAATTTATCCAGAGTTTGATGATTGATACCAGCGTTTAGTGCCAAGTTTGATTTATTAATAATCTGCCCGGAAGTCAGCGCGATGAGTTGCACCAATTTAATGAAACCGGTAATATTTTCAATTTTTAAAAATTCAGAGATGTCTTTCTGAACATAACTGGAGTAAATTTCATTTAACAGCAATTTCTTTTTTTCAACTTCATCAGTCAATTGAATTCGGGGATAGCCACCATAAGTCAGAAAAAGCTCCCATTCTGATTTTAATTTTTCTCCCCAAATCTGATTGAATTGGGAAAAATGTCCAGCGATGTCATCAAGTGAAGTGGTGTTTAAAGGGGAGAACTTATCGTTTTTAAAGAGATACTCTGAAAAATCTAAAGGAAAAATATGAAATAAAATCTTACGGCCAGTCAATGCCTCTTTTATTTTTGATCGAATTTCCAGCGATGATGAACCAGAAGCAATGATTTTATAGTTCAATTTTAAGTCAAACAGCTCTTTGAGAAACATCCCCGGATTTGGCAATCGCTGAACTTCATCGATAATAATAATCGGCTGTGAAGCGGTGGTCATTTGATTGATGAAGCGAACGAATGTCGGTATATCTTCAAATAGGGATCGAACAGCCAAATTGTCGCAGTTGAAGAAAAAGACTGCATTGGAGGATATATTTTGAGATATTAAATTTTCAATCAGCTTATATAAGATGGTCGTTTTGCCGCTTTGTCTGGGACCGATCAGAATGATTATGTCTGGTTCATTGATCCATTTTTCAATGTGGACAACAACCTTGCGATTGAAAAATGGAGTGACTTTAAATTTGGGATCTCTCCGCCAGGGATTTTGAAAATAAAATATATCGATCAAATTCATATAGTGTAAAAATAGTAATGTTATTTTGATGATGAATTGGCTAAATAGTAAGGTTAATATAAAGATTAATTCTTAAAATGCAAGCAAAATTTTTAATGCTAATGTGTTTTTCATTGAACGGATATTACATTCTGACTAGTGACAAAGGTGACATAACAATACATCGCGGAGGTCAAAGAATGTCTCAAAACATAAAAGTCTGGAAATATGGTGACGACATCAACACCGATATGCTGTTCCCCGGCAAATATACTTACACGTGCAGCACCGCCGAAGAGATCAAGCCGCATTTGCTGGAGGACCTGGATCCCAATTTTGCCAGGCAGGTGAAGCCTGGCGATCTCATTTTTGCTGGCAAGAATTTCGGCTGTGGCAGTTCGCGGGAGCAACCAGCACTGGGGCTGAAGGCTGTCGGAATTCAGGCGGTCGTAGCAAAGAGCTTCGCTCGAATTTTCTATCGAGCTGCCATTAATCAGGGACTTTTATTGATCGAATGCCCAGCCGCCATCGAGGCCTATCGCGATGGGGATCCGGTCCAATTGGATTTGACCAATAGCGAGATCATCGTGGCAGGCAAACCCTTCCCATTTCCAACCTTGCCACCAGAAATTCTCGCCATCCGCGATGCTGGGGGATTATTGGAATATACCCGGAAAAAACTGGCGCAGCGCTAATTTTTCTTTGATAATTTCCTAAATCAAATTCCCAACGGATGAATGAAACCAACGGATTTCTACAAAACCCTTTATCCGTTGGTTTTTTAATCTGGAGGGAAACTTCGCACGATAAATGTTCTAATCAGGACTATTGCTATGAAAAAAAGTCTATTCGCTGTGGCTCTTTTAATCCTCGGCCCAAGTTATCTGCTGGGGCAGGATTATATCAACATCACCTTTCGCCATTATCCGATTGCCAAAAATGTCGTTCGCGCGTTCGTCCCCGGTTCTTTCAATAATTGGGGGCCGAACTCCAATGGCCGGATCGCCATCAATGCGCCTTCGCAGATGAGCTATGTCGATTCCCTGGGCTACTATGTGAAAACGATCCGATTGAAAGTGGGAGATACACACAATTACAAATTCCACGAGCATTTCAACGCCGATGGCTCGCAATGGCAATGGTACACCGACCCATTGAATCCGCTCATCAATTACAGCGATAATAATAATTCGATCCTGGTGGTGAAAAAGGCCATGATCTTTGAGATCGCGCCGAAGAACGATGCGGTTGTCGCTCAGGCTGAACCAGTCATAACGGCTGGCGTGTTCGTGGCCGAAGGCGATTCCATTTTATTCGACCAATCCGAAATTTGGCTGGATAATAGCTACCTGAGCAGTTTTTCTGGACACGTGATCCCAAATCTATCTATTTTGAACTACAAATTGCCCAAATTAAAAAATGGCAGTCATGAGGTCAAGATTGTTTTGAAAAGCAAAAAAGGCGAATCGGCAACTGAATCGATCACCTTTCTGGTGGTGGCAGGTGATGTGTTTTTTTATACGCCATCGACCGATAGCGTCTGGGCGAATTATCGCACTATCCGCTGGCGGG
>JAPDQM010000030.1:0-39727 GCA_034505795.1 Candidatus Zhuqueibacterota bacterium | reverse complement strand
AAGGTGCCGATCTCGCCATAAAATTCACCCAGCCAATGATAGGGGATTGCATTCCAGCCGTGCTCGTCATAGACGCAGATTTTGGGATACCATTGAGTGATTTCAAAGTGATCTCCCTGGTAGCCTCCTTTGCCTCCGGCATAATTGATAAGTCGTATTTTGGTTCTAAACTTGAATGAAATTCGGAGTTGCTCATTAGGCAACATGGGCGGCGAAATGTGAATTTTCAAAATAGTACCATCTGCAGGAGTATCGATGGTAACAGATGCCTGGTCCGAAGAATCCCTGCTTACCGCTAATGAATCGATGTGCAACCAACCTCGATTGGCCTCAGTACGGATAAGCGTAAGGCCAGCGGCACGAGTTTCTTGATCCATGATGGAGCCGGCCTGGAACGCGTTGGGATAGAGATGAAAATAGAGTTCTTTCAGAGTATCGGGGGAATTGTTTTGATAAATCAGCGTTTGTCGGGCATGAATGAGCTGGGCATTTGCATCCAGTTTAGCATCAATTGAATAATGGACGAATTGCTGCCAATAATCCTGCGCAGGAGCTGGTTTTCGAGCCATGATTCCCAGTATGCAAAAGGTAATCAGGGCGATGAGTACCAGTTTCTTCACATTCAAAGTTCCTTCAGTTAAATAGTCATAGCTCCACGATGAGTAAGCATTTGCAACTTCCAGTAATGGATTTTTTGATAGCAAAATCTAACTGAAGTGACGAATAGCATCTCGCAATTTGGATGGTTCAATGGGCACAACGCCGACTTCGCCGCAGACAACGCCGGCAGCAAAATTGGCCAGGGTGATGGCTTCTTTAAGATCCGCCCCTGTCGTTAGGGCCAGAGTCAGGGTACTGATAACTGTATCCCCCGCTCCTGACACATCATGCACCTGTCGGGCTTTTGTAGGAACTAATTTGAACTCGCCATTGGCATCGACAAAACACATCCCCTTCGAACCAAGGGTTATCAGCACGGTGCGACAGGCTAATCGCTCCATCAGCGTCCGGCAAGCCTGTTCGATGTCGTTGAGGGAAGTTAAACTGGTTCCCAACGCTGCTTCGGCTTCTTTCCGATTGGGTTTGAAAAGACTGACCCATTGATATTCAAAGAAATTATCGAATTTGGGATCGACGGTGACAATTTTATGATTTTGATTGGCAATTTCAATGACCGATCGAATCAATGCTCGGGTCAGCAAACCTTTATTATAATCTTGCAAAATAAGAGCATCGGCCTGTCGGATGTTTTGGGTAACTCCATCTCGGATTCTGGCGATGATATCCGCTGAAATTGGGTTTCTTGACTCCCGGTCGGCTCGCACCACATGTTGATCATTGGCAATGATCCGAGTTTTGATGGTGGTCGGTCGCATACTATCTTTTACAATGAAATCGGTGAGAAAACCGAATTGCCGCATTAGCGCCAGCAATTGTTCGCCAGCCTGATCATCACCAATGGTGCCTATGGGTATCGGCGTACTGCCCAGCGAAAATAGATTATGCACCACATTGGCAGCACCGCCCAATCGGATAAATTCGGATGTGACTTCAACCACTGGTACCGGAGCTTCAGGGGAAATCCGGCTTACCGTTCCCCACACATAATGATCGAGCATGAGATCGCCCAGCACCAGGATCTTTTTTCCCCTGAATTGCTCGAACAGCCAATCCAGGCGATGTTCGCTAAATGTTATCATAGAATAGAGACTGCTATAAATATACACAATTAAAAATTATTGTCAAGGGAAATTTTACGATATTTTAGTTAAGCTATTCCGGCCAGGAAATAGTGCACAATTCCGCAATGGCTGCAACTTTGTCATTGTTAAAGCTGCCATTAGCCATAACGTGCTATTTTCGTTATTAAAGAGCGCAAATATTATTCCATTCTATCCTAAAGGGTGGATATCTAACGCAATAATTTCAGCTTTGTGATTGGCGATATCCCAGATAGCAACGGTGCACTGGCCGGTGAGCCAGCCGCCGCATTCGCCTGGGTTGACAATGAGGCTACCACTCGTTGTTTCAACCACTGCTGGGGTATGATCGTGACCATAGATGATCAAATCGAACGCCTCCTGCGTCGTCAATGCTTCGAGAAAAATGGGATCATGCAATACCAGCACTTTTTTGTCGTTGATTTTGAACTGGTAGGGTGGCTGGTAAACCTGTCCCTCAAAAACCTTGTAGAGGCCCAGTATTTCACCGTCATTATTGCCCAATACAATACGATAAGGGCACTTCAGTTTTTTTATTTCTCGTGCCGTAAATGGCGCTACCAGATCCCCGGCATGGATCACCAGATCCATGCCCCGTTGATTGAACAGTGCAACCGCCGCCCGAATGGCCGGCAGATTGTCGTGACTGTCAGACATAATGCCCACTTTTGTTATTTGATTCATAAATCTATCTCTCCATGCTTTAGCCGATGTAGTTGGTTTTTGAACAGCACGCCAACCTATCCTGTGGCAGGCATTCGGCTATTTCTTGAATTCTACGGGGACTGAAAATACCTGCTGAATGAGGTGGCGATCGATAAATTCGATATTGCCGAAAAGACGAAATCCGTCTGGTGGAAAGCGAGGACTCCGATCCAGGGTAAAATTCAGCGGTCGCGTGACAAACGGATAAAATTTAAATAGTCGGTTATGGTTTTGATAGATTTTGATGTCGATTGGTTCTTTGATAAAATATTTTTCAGTTAAGTTGAATTCCCACACTTCATCAATTGGTGTAGAGGCGAAGGCAGCCACAATCTCGAGCGTATAGCTATTGCTGCTCAGCCGATCCAGCGTCAATTGAATTTTGTTCTGTGTCATTGCCTCTTTCAAGACCGCGTTGCCACGCGCGTCAGTGATGGTAATGGCCACGTCAGTGAATTGCAAAAAGGATTCATCATCAATATCCAGCGCTAATTGTACCATTTTGATATCGGGTTCAATCGAAAAGTCATAGCTAAACTTATCGGTATCGGCGACAAATTTTTTCTGGCTACGCTGGTAGCCGAGCAATTTCCCTCGACCGAAGCCAAAGAAAGGACGATTAAATTGATTGATGACCTCAAAAGTGCCCTGCGGTGATTCTCCCAATTGATAGTCGAAATCTGAAATGATCGCCGGCGTTACCCTAAAGCTCGAAAAATTGATGTCAAGCTGATAGCTTGATTCGCTCTGGGTTTCAAGGTCGGCATAGATATCGATTTCCCAGATACCAGGCAGCAGGTCGGGCTGGGAAATGATCTGGGTTTCGGTGTTCTGTCCTTTGCTGGCGATGGTTATGGGCGACCCGTAGCTTTCGCCATAGGGATTATAGATGAATGCAGTAACGTCACAAAAATGTGACGGACCTGGTGCGATTCGAATTTTGGCTTCAGTGGCGCTGACAGGCACGAGGATGAAATAGCGGTGAACGTCGGCCGCAGCCAGGGCGCGATTCCGAAATTCTTGCTGATAGCGATTCTGATGATCGAAAACATAAGGGATAATGATGGTATTCAGCAGCTCGAATTCCGCCACGACCGGATTAGTTGAAGTTCCATTCGTTGATTTTCGATAAGCGATGATTTTGCCACAATACAATCCGGGTTGTTGGAGCAGGCGTGGATCATATTCGACGTCGATAGAGGCTGCATTTTCGCCTTTGATGTAAATGGATTTATTTTTTGGTATCAGCCAGGGCTGGGACGAGACAAGGGTATAGGCACGATAGAAGTTTGCCCGGGCATCGGCATTCAAGCTGTCGCTAAAAATTGGGCGCACCGAAAACGTCTGATGCTCCTCTCCGGTGGGAAAGTACCCGCCAGTACGCCAGTAGGCAGTTGCATTAAAGTTATCGGCAGCAGTGGGGGATTCGGTGGTGATTTCGTAATCGTCGACTGGATCATTATTGCCACGGGCGCTTAACTGTTGTAGCAGTTTAAATGCCGCGGGAACATTGATCACGCCATGGCCCTGGTCGATTGGGCTATAGCCTTGCAACGGCGTGGCACTGTATGTCAGGGCTTTGTGAAGGATGCGATTAGTCACTGCAACGGATGGTGTCGAATTTGCGGCAGCACTCAACAATAATGCCGCAGCGCCCGCTACCTGGGGAGCCGCCATGCTGGTGCCGCGCATGAAATCGTCATCGGTAAAATTGGGGACGGTTGAAGACGCCGCCGCAGGGGCGAGGGCATCTGGTTTATTCAATTCACCTCCGCGAGCGCTGAAATAGAAAATCTTATCTGAAGTCAATCGCGCCCCATAATAATTATTGGCAATGTCGCGCGGCAGCAGTGCTCCGACGGTAAACGCCCGTGGCGCCGCAGCCGGCGAGCCGACCGTGGAAAGGCCGGGTCCATCATTGCCTGCACTGACGCATAGGAAAATATTTGCATTATAGGTCACCAGGTCATTGGCCATCCGATCGATTTCACTCTGGCCTTCCCGAATCGAACCCAGGCCATAACTTAAATTGATGATCACTGGCTGGCGGTGCACGCGAGCGTAGTCTCGCACAAAATCGAATGCCTGGCGCATGCTGCCGGATACGGTGCAGCCATTTTCATAGGTGCCATTGCCAATTTTCAGGCTGATGATTTGCGCTCCGGGAGCAATACCATTGAATCCTTGCTGTCGATGAATTTGATAGCCTGCGGCAATTCCGGCCACATGCGTGCCATGACCACTGTCATCAAAATGAAGCGAGACCAATCGTTCGTCAGGATCCATATTCAGGGCAAAGGTCAATGGACGACGGTCGAAGTTTTTATCTCCGCCGCGGAGCTGGAAGGTGTCGTAATGCCGGTGATAGTTCTGGATTCGTTTTTCATCATCGAGGTGTTGATCCCCATCGGTATCGACAAAAGCCACCCATTGTAGCGAATCATGTTCTTCGATCTGAAAAGCCAAAATGCCAAAGCGATCGTCCAGGCGGCCATTGCTGTTGATATCGTTGACGTCAGAGTTTTGAAAGCGTTTCTCATCGAGGTAGCCGATGAAATAAGTGCTATCGCATGCCTGATCGGTTAACAGATGATAGTTGTATAAGCGAAAACCATCCGGATGCTGGATATATTTTTCAGCATCGTTGGTGCCTGGTTGGCCGAGGTACAACGCGATGTCGCCCTGCCTTGAAAAATCTCGCACGTCGATCACTTTGACCTGGCCAGTGGAAGTTTGCGTCAACCCGGGGGCAGCCATATCCACGCCGGTATCGAGAATGAAAATGACAACGCCCCGGCCATCAAACTGAGGGTGGGCTTGCAAAAACTGTCGCGCGCCGATCGTGGTAGTAGACAAAAAGTCCCAATCGTCAATTCTTTTCTCCGTAATTCCTTTTTCTGAAATGAAAATTACGGTTAGAAATATGACCGCGCCGAATATTATCGCTTTGCTATAGGTACGCATGCTGCAATCTCCATGATGGGTGCCTATTAATTTTAAGGTTTATGACTTTAACAATTTTGACCTGAATAAGTTGCATTTGTCAAAAAAAATCAAAGGAGCGATTGCGGGATGGTTGATTCGAGTCGTTTTTAGAAAATAGTGCGGCCATGGACGTTGATAAGCTGGATGAGTTTACTGGAAGCAAAGGGTCGTTTTTGAAAATCGCTTCGGCCTTTAAGTATACAGGGAACTCACTAAACTTACGAATGGCTCTGCTTCAACGAAGTTACAAAAAAATGGCTTGCTTTTCAAGCGATATTCTTTTAAATTGGGATAGGCGATTTTCTTATTGTAGTGACCCTTCAATTTGTTCTTTTCAAAATCCTCTATCAGTTTGGAGGCAAGCCCAGTTTAAAAACAATGTGGCGGTGTACCATGAAAAAAATAGTTATCGTGCTTTTTTTGATCCTATTGCCAACAATGGGACTGACCTCATTCAAGGCTCGTTACCTTTCCGATCCAACTTTCTACTGGAGCGTGTATAGATGCGAGCAATTTATTACCGAAATCAGGGTGAATGGCATTTTTTATGAAACCACCGTCATTATGAAAGTCAAGTTAGCGAGAGGTCCTCATTGGTATCAAAGCTACTATGTTGAGGACCCCCCGCAAGGAAAATACGAATTCATCTGGGTGTTCCGGCTGCCCACTGAATGTATCATTACGGATTGCCAGGTATGGGATCCGAAAGCCGGAAAATATCTCTCCGCCCAGGCTATTGACCGTTCTGCTGGTGAAATGCAATACAACCCCAATTCCTCCGATGTCCCACAACTGCTGCTGCGCCAATATCGCGGCCGACAATATTCGGGTTATTGGGATCAATTTTATCAATTGAATTTGGCTCCAGTAAATCATGATGAAGTGAAAGAGATCGTGCTAAAATTTCTTGCTCCCTGCCGCATGTATTGGGCGAAGCGGCGGTTGGTGATTGATACGCGGCAGTTATATCAACCAGGCAACTGGAACTATGATTATGATCGGAAGCCTGCGCAATTCCGAGTTTATGATTACAACAATCCAGATACGCCACCGGAGAACATCTACAATATTTCAGTGGCATGGCAGAAACAAGCCGGATTCTGGTATGCGACAACCGGGCCGGATGACATTCGGTTTGGCAATCAATGCGTTGTAGCAGTTGCAAAAGAGAGTCCTGATGGGAAATTCCTACAGACCTATAGCGATAGCGTGCACCAATTTTATCAACTGGCAACCTTACCGCATGTCGAAAATGCCGATATTCCTCCCCGCCGGATCATTATTGGTTTCGATTTGGTCGATGAGCCCTATCAATCGGCAGGTTTTCGACAAAATATCATCGAGCAGATCTACGAAACAATTCTGTATGCGACGACTCCATTTGACTCGCTAATGTTTGTAACCAGTTCGTTTACGGTGAACTGGCTGGATACCAGATTCGTGGCGCAAAGCCCTAACTTCATTCGATCCCGGCTCAATCAAGTAAAATCCATCATCCCCAAATTGAACACGCTGCCGTTCATGTTGCGCGAGGCGGTGCAATTCCTGAACGATCGGGATGTATCGGGCGAAATTTGGGTGGTGTCCAATGCCAAGGAACACAGCAATCCCCCACAAACCGCGATGGATATTGTCAATCAAACCTACTTCAAAGCGAAACATCCTATTCGCTTCCGGTTCGTGGATGCCGCATTTTCCTATCTTCCTTATCTGGTTATTAATAATGTGAGCTATAAAGGCAATGAATATCTTTACGAGGTCCTGGTTCGCTTGTCCAAAGGAACGATGTGTATTCTCAGAAATGCTGACAGTTATAACTGGGGCAATAATCTGATGGATTGCCTGACGCCCGTGGTCAGTTCGGTCGAGATTGACCCGAGGCCCTATCAGGGGCTATCATTTTCACGCATTCCAATCAACTGGGGGCGTACTAATTTCAATATCACCTCCCGCTATTTTGAAATTGGGCTCTTTACCGGCGATGCGCCGTTTCAAATCGATTATTATGGCAATCTAAACGAAGCGCTCTATTCGAAGAAATTCTCTTTCGAGACCAACAATCAAGGCTATTCAGACGAGCTGCGGAGCAAAGTCAAGCTGTTCTGGTATGCGCAATACGTCAATGAACTGTTGCAGCAGCCGCAGAGCTACGCGACCATCAAATACATCGAACAGATTACGGTTGAGAATCATATCCTTTCGCCTTATACTGGCTTCATTCTTCCCGGCACCGGCGGTTACGCTGGATTCAAATCTCTGACGCCTGAAGACACCTTGCAGGTGATGCAACAGCCGCATGAACAACATCCTTCGCCAAATATCCCAGATGACTATCAGCTATCGGCTTATCCCAATCCGTTCAATCCTCGGACCACGATTCAGATTCGATTACCCCTGTCTGGTGATAGCAGAGAAGCGCGACTGGTGATCTTGAACATGCTGGGGCAGCGGATCAAAACCTATTCTCTCCCCATTGAAGCGGTAGCGCAGGCGATGCAGGTGGAATGGGACGGTCGGGATGATGCTGGAACTCCTGTGGGTTCCGGTCTCTATTTCGTACGATTGATGGTGGGTGACGTCGTGAAAAGCATCAAAATCTCCCTCGTCCGATAACACGCGTTCAAATCGAAAGGATGGCGCCATGAAAAAGATAATTTTTATTTGCATAATTTTGATGATCACAATTCATCAAAATCAGGCGGGGGATTTTTCCGTCTATGAAGCCAACTATCCAGGCGTGAAAGATTACAATGTGAATGTCGATGAAGCCACGCTGGTCGTTCATCCCCGTGGCAATTTTATCGAAATGAATCTCTACCTGACGATTTCCTACGATTTCAATAGCTGGTTTTTTAAAAATTACAAGGAACTGGAATTTCAATGGGAGTTCTCACTGCCAGAGCAGGCGATCATGCATGACTTCTGGGTTTGGTTTGGCGATTCGATCATGAGGGCGGAAATTCTCGACAAATGGACCGCCGAATTGCTGTTCAGCGATGTGAGTTCTCCGGTAAGAAATCCCGGTCTGCTGACGCAATCGGCGGCCAATCGGGACGGCCAGGTGGCCTATCGGTTGCGATTGTTTCCGATTGTTCGTAATGAGAAGAAGCGATTTAAGATTCAATATCTGCTGCCAGCCAGGCCCACGGTCGAGTCGCTCCGAGCCTGGCTGCCGACCACACAATTGGTCTCTCAAAAAAGTCCAGGCATCGATAGCTTGCGCATTATCTATCGATACGATGATAATCCCGCCGAACCTAAGATTGTCGGAACCACCGTGCTATCGTCCCGGCAACTCCAACTGGCGAATGCCTGGCTGATTATCATTCCCCTGGAGTTTGATCAGTATGTTGAACTGGTGCTGCCGTCACCAATTCGAGATAAATTTTATTTTAGCACGTTCGAGCAAAATGGCCAGAAATATTATCATTTTGCCACCTATCCACCGGTGGTGCCGAAGCAGCAGGTGCCGCGGCGGGTGCTCATTGTGATCGATTTCAATCGGTACAATACCAGAGATCTGGATGGCGAATTTTTGCTGTCATATCTCAAAGAGACCTTGCAGCAGGCATTCAACGAGGCTGATTCCATCAATCTTATGGTGGCTTACGATTTTCCAGTGGTGGGCGATGCCCACTGGGTGAGTTGTTCCGAAGCTAACATCGATCGGCTGTTTGAAACGATCATGAAGCGCACGTTCCCCAGCTATAGCAATTTTCAGCCTCTGATTGAACAGGCCGCATCCTTCATCAATCGACGGCCGGGCACGGCAGAAATGCTCGTGATCACAAATACCGATGAGATCAGTTTGAACGAATCACAACGCGATATATTTGCTGATGAAATCATTGCCAAATTCAAAGCGGGCACCAAAATCCATTTCATTGATCTTGAAAACAAAAGCTCGTTAATGTACAATTATAACACCGGCTATTATGAAACCCAACTCGAATCGTTCTATGGAAAAATCTGCCAGGCTACGGCAGGTAACCTCTATTTCCTGCGCTTCCATAGCTTAAAGACCATTTTGGGCGCCTTTTTTTATGAGGAGATCAGTCACTTTGAAAGCATTGAAGTTCAACTGCGGTTTCAAAATGGCTATGCCCATAGCAAGCACCTGATGGGACTGCATGAAGGCTACTATCCGCTGCACTTCCCCATTATGGAGGTCGGCAAGTACGATGGCGAATTGCCGGTCGATGTCACCGTATTGGGCAAAATCCGCATGACTCAGGTGATCGACCATTTTACCATCAACCCGACCGATGTGACGCCGGGGACAGCTCAAATTGTCGCTTCCTGGTATGGCGACCATATTCGATCCCTGCTTCGCTCCAGTTCGGTCGCTAATTTTGCTACAGTGAATGATATCATCAAGCTGAGCATTGACCAGCGAATTCTAACTCCCTATACCGGCTTTCTCATTTTCTATCCTGATGAGGAGCATGGCTACTGTCAGGATTGCATTGATGAGACCAAATTGACGGAGGTGGAAGTCAACGACGTTGTGCCCGATTCCTCTTTCGAACTGGTGGCTTTTCCAAATCCATTTAATAGTCGGGTCACGCTGTACGTTCATGCAAAAGAAATAGCTGCAGCATCAGATCTGACACTGGCCGTTTACAACATTCGCGGCCAACAGGTTTATTCTCAACGTATCGCCGAACCGCAGTCGGCTGCCATTACCTGGCGAGCTGAAAATGAACAGGGACAGCCATTGCCATCAGGCGTCTACTTTGCGGTGTTGAAGGGGCCTCAGATGCGCAAAGTGGTCAAGCTGATGCTGATTCGATAGGCGAGCGCTGCACAGAAATGCGTCTCAAGCTGCATCAGTAGACCATGGAACGCAGAGTGATAGCGATTGGCGAGAACTGAAGTCGCTGTTGCAACGGAGTGGTGCGATATCACTGGAGCTGCCATTGGAGGTAGCACCTCTTCAATCGTACCAATACCATAGTGGCGCGTTCAAACAAATTCACCCAAGCCGCGGATGAATTATTGGCCTTTGAAATTGAATTTGTAAAATGCTCATCCCGGGCCATTGCCGGATAAATTTTCGGCATTCCAAGTGCATGGATGCTTCATCGGTCGTCCTGTCCATTATTCAGATGCCCTGGGGAGGGTAAAGGTAGCAATAATACCAACGCTGCCGGCCACCAAAAAGGTCATCACCCGGGCAGTGATTATTGCCTCCAGGCCGGTGCTGATCCAGATGATGGTAAATAGCATTCCGGCGATGATTGTGATCAAAGCAGCCTGACCGTGAAACCGTTTCCAGAATAGCGTAAACAAGATCACGATGGAAAAAGTGCCACCGACGCCCGCCCAAACATAGCCGACAATGGTGTAAATCAGCGTGGAGGGCGACAGGTACGCCAGCGTGAGGGCAATTATGGCCAGACACGCAGTGATAATGCGGCAGCGCAGCAATTTATTTTTAGCCGAGGTCTTGATTAGATTTTCGGATAGCTCGGTGGATGAAAGGATGAGCAGCGAGTCGGCCGTAGATAGCATCGCGGCCAGGGCACCCGTGATCAAAATGCCGGCGATGGCTGGGGGAAAAATAGTAAGCATTACCGAAGGCATGACATATTCCGGATCTTTCAAACCCGTTGGTCCAAACAGCGCAATTCCCAGCCAGCCCAGGGAGAGCGCACCAATATAGGCAAAGACTGTCCACAGAATGCCGATGTTCCGTCCTCGTTTGGCTTGCTGCGGATCCTTTATCGCCATAAACCGCAAGCTCAATTGGGGCTGTCCGCCAAGATAGCCAAAGAACCAGGAGAAGCCACCAACAATCACCACGCCGGCAGCAAACCCCGAAGTTGCGCCGGTAAGGGAAGTGTAGTTGATACCGGCTTTGATAAGCGCCGCCCAGATGGATTGCGCAAAGAGATCTGGCGCGTTGGCGATGTAAATTGTGCCAACAATAGGGCCTAACACCAGAGTGGTGATCATGATGATCGCCTGCACCACATCAGTATACACGACGCTGCGAAAGCCACCCAGCACCGTATAGGGAATAATCACGATGGCGGTGATGAGCATGCCTAATTTGGGCTCCAGGTGAAACAGAATGTGAAAGGTTTTGCCGCCACCGAGGAACTGGGCGCCGACATAGAAGAAAAAGAAAAAGACGATGACTGCGCTGGCAACCATGCGCAGCGAGGATTGATAGCGCGGATGCTTTTGGGCAATATATTCGGTAAACGTGGTGATCTGATATTTCTCAGCTTCATCTCTCAAGCGCCAGGCCAGAGCAGCCCAGGCAGTGATAATGCCTACGACACAGCCGATTGCCGTCCAGATGCCGCTCAACCCGGCGGCATAGGCAAAGCCGGGTAGTCCCAGCAGTGCCCAAGATGATTCGCCAGCCGCTCGCTCGGACAAGGCTGCAGCCCAGCCAGGCAGGTTGCGCCCAGCGATAGCGTATTCGGCATTGGTTTTCACTTTCCTGGCTTGATACAATCCCCACAGCACCAATAGAACGAGATAAATCGACATAACCAGAAGAAGTTGAGTTTGTTGAGCCATCGGTTTCTCCTTCGATAGTGTTGGCAAAAATATAGCATTTTTTGCAAAATAATCAATACAAAAATTTGTGGCTATGGCAGCAGTTCATAAGACCATAGTCGATGCAGTGCATGAAATTTTCGCAGCGCCAAAAGCGAACCGATAAGGCCAAGGGTCAACACTAACTCTGCTTGAGAAATTTTTGTCAAACATTGACCAGCGGTGTGAGCAAGGCCAGTGGCCTGTCATTACTGCTCGGGCCTCCGTTCTCCCTCGGTGGGGTATAGGTTAGTATCAAAATAGCTAAATTCTTATTCAAGCTAAAGACGCTTTTTTTAAATCGGGGCGATTTTCAAATTGGAGAAAAGTCCAATTTTTGGTGGGATGGCGACTGTGAGAAGTGGAATTCAATTTTTTCTGAGAGCTTTCAATTCTGAGACCAAGAGATTTTTGATGATGCTGGTGGGTCGGGGTCGGGAGTTTTTACAAATTTTAAATGGGATGGCAATAAAATCTTATTGATTTTTGATGAAAATATAAATATATTTCGTTCCGCTTTGGCAGAAGAGATCAATCATGTGAATCAAGACGATTCTGGCTAATAACGGAGACTGGGCGTGAATATTTATGATCTGATTGTGCAGCGGCGAACGATCCGCCGCTTTCAGCAGCGAGAATTATCCAAAGAGCTGTTACGAAAAATGGTGAATGCGGGCCGGCTCGCGCCCTCGGCGGCCAATTTGCAACCGCTGGAATTTTTGGTGGTGGATGAGCCGAAATTGGTGGACTCGGTATTTGCCACGCTCAAATGGGCCGGCTATATTGCGCCTGCAGGCGACCCGCCCGAAGGTGCTCGTCCCGTGGCCTATATCGTCGTGCTCATCAATAGCGAAATTCGCCCGCAGCACGGGGAAGTGGACGCGGCAGCAGCTATCGAGAACATGATTCTGACCGCGCTGGGTGAGGGCGTTGGTTCATGCTGGCTGGGCGCCATCGACCGTGATCAAATTCGAGCGCTGTTCAAAATTCCGGAGCAATATCAGATCAATGCCGTTTTGGCGCTGGGCTATCCGGCCGAGTCGCCGGTCATCGAAGAGATGGTAGATTCAATCAAATATTGGAAAGATGAACAGGGAACTTTGCATGTTCCCAAGCGAAAAATTTCCCAGATAATTCATTTCAATCAATTTTAGTTGCAGCGTGTTTGGGTAAATGGACGCGAGATATTGACCGGTCACTGGCAGTGACCGGTCAATATTTCATTTTTTGGAAAATATGGAGGTCGTTGTGTCGAAGCTGATGATTAGTGTTTCCGGGATTCGTGGCGTGGTGGGAGATGGCTTAAGTCCCCAGGTCATTGTCAATTTTGCCCAGGCATTTGGTACCTACCTTGGTAGCGGCAAAGTGGTGGTTGGCCGGGATTCCCGCGTTACCGGTCCGATGGTGAAACATGCGGTCTACTCTGGTCTCATGGCTGCGGGCTGTGATGTGGTCGACATTGGCGTTTGCCCAACGCCCACCGTTCAGATGGCGGTGGAGCTATTGAAAGCCAGAGCAGGAATTGCGATCACTGCCAGCCATAATCCCATCGAATGGAATGCATTGAAGTTGATCGACACCACCGGCCTATTTCTCGATGAATTGCAGGGCAAAAAAGTCCTCAAGCTGGTGGATGATCATGCCGTTCAGCACGTGAATTGGGAGCGCGTGGGAAAAGTGGAGCTATTCGATGGAGCCATCGAACACCATCTGCAGTCGATTCTCAAACTGAGTTTGATCGATCCGAAACTGATTGCCAGTCGAAAATTTAGAGTGGTGGTGGATTGTGTTCATGGTGCAGGAGGCACGATTTTGCCAGCGTTATTGGAACGGTTGGGGTGCGATGCCATTTTTATTAATAAAGAACCCACTGGCCTGTTCCCACGACCGCCGGAACCGTTGCCTGAAAATCTGACAGAGCTTTGCAATAAGATGAAAACAGTTAAAGCCGACATCGGATTTGCAGTAGATCCCGATGTGGATCGATTGGCCATTGTTTCGGAAGAGGGCAAGCCACTGGGAGAAGAATATACGCTGGCGTTGGCTGTGAATTTTGTTCTGCAAAAGAAGCAAGGGCCGGTGGTTGTAAATGCTTCGGTGAGCCAGGCGGTGGATGAGATCGCGCGTGGCTATGATGCACAAGTGATTCGCACCAAAGTTGGTGAAATATTTGTGGCCCAGAAAATGCGCGAGGTGGGTGCTGCCATCGGTGGCGAAGGCAACGGTGGCGTGATTTTGTCAGAGCTTCATCTGGGGCGCGATGCGCCGTTGGCGATGGCGCTGACCTTGCAGCAATTGGCCGAATCGGGGCTAACCATCTCCGGCTTGCATCAATCGCTGCCGCAGTATTTTCAATCGAAAAATAAAATCCAGATCGGGGATTTCCCTGTAGCGACGATTCTTGAGCAATTGAGAGAAAAGCATAAGAAAGAAAAGCTGGACCAGACCGATGGTTTGAAATTGTTGTGGCCCGATCGCTGGGTACAGATTCGGCCCTCCAATACTGAGCCGATACTTCGTGTTTATTCCGAAGCCCGGACGCCGGATGAAGCCAATGCCTTGGGTTTCAAATTCGTGAAAGAGATTGAGCGAATTATTAAAAATAACTGAGGCCTAACATTCATAGAAAAACGGACGAAGCAATGGCCGGCAGGATCTGCTGGTATTGCTTCGTTTTGTTTGATAGGTAAAGACCGGATCATTATTTCTGAACAGCAACGATAATCCACAGCAAAAGGGCAAGAGTAGATGACAGCGGAACAGATAATTATTCGCAAACGAGATGGCGAAGCACTTTCGGAAGCGGAACTGCGATTTATGGTGGAACAATATGTCGCCGAAGAAGTGCCCGATTATCAAATGGCGGCATTGTTGATGGCGATCTATTTTCAGGGGATGTCATTTGAAGAAATGGCAACGCTGACCAAAATCATGGTCGAATCGGGCGCTCGGGTCGACCTCAGTCACTTGAAGCAGTTCCCGATCGATAAGCATAGCACTGGTGGCGTGGGCGACAAGATTTCACTGGTCCTGGCGCCGTTGATGGCGGCAGCAGGCGTGGCTGTTCCTATGATGTCCGGTCGTGGCTTGGGGCATTCGGGCGGCACACTGGACAAGCTGGAGGCCATTCCGGGATTTCGTACCAATTTGACGCTGGCAGAATATGTGCGACAACTGGAACAAATCGGGGTGGCCATGATCGGGCAAACTGCAGAGATCGTTCCCGCTGACCGTAAAATTTATGCCCTGCGAGATAGAACCGGCACTGTGCCTTCGATTCCGCTGGTGGTCGCAAGCATCTTGAGCAAAAAGATCGCGGAGGGAGCACGGGCATTGGTGCTGGATGTCAAAACCGGCCGTGGCGCCTTTTTCCCTGAGCCGGCCATGGCGATGGAACTGGCGCGAAATCTGATTGCGGTGAGCGCTCAATTTGGTTTGCGCACTACGGCACTGCTTACCGGTATGGATCAGCCGCTGGGGTATGCTGTTGGCAATTGGCTGGAGACCCGTGAGGCGATCGATGTCCTGCGCGGGGGCGGGCCATCGGATGTTCGAGAACTGACGTTAGCGCTGGGGGCGGAAATGCTGTTTCAGGCTGGGCTTGAAAGGGACATTTCATCGGGACTGATCAGCTTACGCAACTGTTTGGCTTCTGGAGCAGCCTATGAGCGCTTCCTGGAATTGGTGATGGCTCAGGGCGGCGATGTGGCGGTTATTGAAAATTCATCGACATACCCCTTTTCCTGCCGACAGTATGAAATCAGAAGCCAGGTGGACGGTTACGTGCACGCGATTGATGCGCTGCAAATCGGAATTTTGGCGATGGAAATGGGGGCAGGCCGGATTCGCATCACAGATACCATCGATTACGGTGCTGGTATCGTGCTGCAAAAAAAAGTGGGTGATCCGGTAACTCGTGGCGAGCTTCTGGCTGAATTGCATTATTCGAAGGCGATTTCAAAAGACTATCTTGAACAAAAAATGGCCGCTGCGATTGCGATTGCAGCTTCGCCAATCGAACCGCCGCCACTCATTTTAGCCTATATACATGAAAAAGGCCAGGAAACCTGGCCTCATTAATTTGCCTGATGCAGATCAATGACTGATCCTATTCCAGCGCAGGAATCTTAGCAGGCATTGCAGTCGATCTCTTCCTGCGCTGACGGCTTTAGAACCGAATACGTTTGCTTTTTTGATCCTTGCTTTCACCGCGTGTTTTACTCATCATGCCGGTATGAATGTCGCAGTGCTCGGTCGGTGCATGGGTGCGCTCGAATAATTCGTAAATAATTTCGGGACAATATTCCGTGGCCAGTTTTTTGGTCTGTTTACAAATTTCAAGCCGCACAACGCCCGCCGGCATTTCAAAATCTTCAATCGGCAACTGCAAGGTATCATGAGCTGCTTTCATAAATGGCGCCCAGATGGGCAATGCTACCACAGCGCCGGCCTGGCCCTGGCCCAATGATAGCGAGGGATCATCAAAACCCACCCATACGCTGGCCACGATCTGCGGGGTAAAACCAACAAACCAGGCATCGGTAAAGCCGTTAGTGGTGCCGGTTTTCCCACCTGCCGGGCGGAGAAAATTGTAGACCGTGCGTGCGGTATAGCCAGTGCCGTGATTAATAACATCGCCCAGCATGTCGGCCATGATATAGGCGGTCTCTCGCCGCAGCACCTCTTTCACTTCGGGGCGATACTCTTCCACTATATTGCCGTACTTATCTTCTACCTGCAAAATGAACATTGGCTTGGCCAGGATCCCCTGGTTGGCAAAGACGCCAAAAGCCGAGGTGATTTCTATGGGAATGACGTCGGCTGAGCCCAGAGCTACCGCATCATAAGGCGGAATGGGCGTAGTCAAACCCAATTTTTGGCCGTAATCGGAAACCTGTCTGGGGGGGACCACTTCTTGCACCAGTCGGGCGGTAACCAGGTTTAACGATTTTTTTAACGCTTCCCGCAGCGTGGTTGGGCCGCCCTGCGAACCGTCATAATTCTCAGGTGCCCAGCGATCCCCGTTTGGCAAATAAAGCACCACCGGCTGGTTCAGCAATTCAAAACAGGGCGAATAACCGTTATCGATGGCGGCAGTGTATACGATTGGCTTGAACGTAGAACCCGGCTGACGTTTTGCTTGCAACACCCGATTGAATTTATACTTTTCGAAATCGCGACCACCGATCATGGCCAATACATAGCCGGTCCTCGGATCGATGGCCACCAGCGCCACCTGGATGGGTTCGTTTTCTGTGGCCAGCGAATCCAGGAATCGCCGATCGCGTTTGATTTCTTCGAATGATTTTTCTTCCAATAGTGATGATGGAATATATTTTTTGATTTTGCCACTGGCAATGAGACGTTTGTTGTGTTTGTCCTGTAACTCCGGCAACCATCGTTTCACTGCCTTTTCGGCAGCCGCCTGTACGCGTGTATCCAGCGTCGAATAAACCGAATAGCCGCCCTGATAGAGATTCATCTGATATCGCTGCTGCAATTCCTGACGGATAGCTTCGGTAAAATAAGGAGCGATGCCATATTCCTTTTGCGGATCATAGGGCTTCACTTCGAGTGGCATTTGAATGGCTGTGCGGTATTGGTCCTCGGTGATATAATGGCGGCGTAGCATATTATGCAGTACCAGATTGCGCCGCGCTCGCGCTCGGTCTGGAAATCGCAATGGATAATAGGAACTGGGCCGCTGCAACAGACCGGCGAGCAAAGCGCACTCTTCCAATTGAAGATCGCGGGCGTTTTTGCCAAAAAATTCCAGCGCTGCCGCTTGTACACCGTAGTTACCATGGCCAAAATTCATCTGATTGAGATACATTTCCAGAATTTCATCTTTGGTGTAAGTGCGTTCGATCTGGATGGCGGTGATCCATTCTTTGATTTTGCGCGAGATCTTTTTTTCCAGATTCAAATATAATTGGCGGGCCAGTTGTTGGGTGATCGTGCTGGCGCCCTGTTCATAACCGAAGTGCAGAATATTATAAAGCATGCTATAGGCAAATCGCTTGGGATTGATGCCCCAATGTTGATAAAATATGTGATCTTCGGTGGCTAAAACGGCCTGCTTCATATATTCTGGAATGTCAGTCAGGGGAACGAAAATCCGTTTCTTCGTGAACAGTTCTTTAATAATCACTCCATCCTGAGAATAGATTTTTGTCGCCAGTTCAGGATCGTATCGCTCCAGTTCGGTCAACGGAGGTAAGTCACTGCTCAGAATGGCAAGATAAACGATAATAAGCAAGAAGAAACCACCAATAGTGATCAACAGCCATTTTTTCCAGTTGAGCTGCCAGTTGAATGGCTGGCGCTCAGGTCCATCACTGAATTGGAAGTTACGAATATGACGCCTCATGTGTTAGTTCCGCTTTCGATTTAGTATTTGTTCAGATCATTTAACGATTCACCAAATTTAACCGTTCCAGAAATGCAGCGATAAAATGCCATCTATTAATTGGCCATAACTGTAGTGTTGAATCCAATCTCCTAAATTAATGAGCCAATGACCCTCAACTTCTTTCAATAGCGGTTTATGCGAATGCCCGACAATGACTATATCAAACCCGGCTTGAAATTGTTCTTGAGCAAAAGCAAGGTAATCGCCCTCATCATCGAAAACCTTATGCGATGTATGTTGGCGGCTCCCATGGGACATCAATTGGGCGAGCGGGATGCCCAGATCGGGGTGCAGGAGCCGAAATAAGAAAATGTTGACCGGGTTGCGAAAGATTTTCTTGAGCAAACGATAGCCCACATCCTGTTTGGAAATGCCATCGCCATGGAACAACAACAGTCGCTTTCCCTGTCGCTCGGCAGCCAAAATTTCGGGGTGGACCTGAATTTTCATCTGATCGGCAAAGAAATTTCGAATCCAGCCATCGTGATTTCCCGGCAGAAAGTGGATAGTGACCTGGTTCTCAATCAATTTGGCCAATTCAAATAGCACGTCGAAATACCGATTCGGAACGACGTGCTTGTATTCAAACCAGAAATCAAATAGATCTCCGACGATGAACAGCTCATTCTCTGGCTGATTGATGTGGTGCAGAAAGGAGGTAAGGCGTTTGAATTTTTCTGCCTCTTGAGATTTATTTCCCGCACCTATATGAATATCCGAAATGAAATATATCGTTCTCATGTCCAGTTATTTTCTAGTATCCATTACCACATCTCTCTCCGACTTCGAATTTGTTCCAATCCTTTGGCTGGGGTTGCGTGGCAATCAAACCTGCGCATTGATTATGAAAGACCAGAAATCCTCGTGTCGCTCCCATTTCCAGATTATATCTGCTCGACGTGGATAAGCCAGAATCCGAATGATGCTTGACCACCGATGATCAGATTCGCCAGTTGGCAGATTCGCAACAGTAGAATTGTTGGTCCGCCAGCCCGCGGTTAGTACAAAGTGTATTTGCTAATTAGTGCTTGAACGAAAACTCACTTTTTTGTCATTTCGACCGAAGGGAGAAATCTGTAAGTCCAATAATCTCAATTTGACCAGATTCCTCTCCGCCTGCTGGCGGATCGGAATGACACTTTTACTTCAAATTAAACGGTTTTCGTTCAGGCGCTAATTAAAAATGAATTGAACTGTTTCGGTACCAAAGATACAAAAAGCAAAGCTGGATTGCAACAAAAAATATGACCGGTCTTGAAAAAATCATTGACAAAAACAAAAAAAATTATTACCTTCACCCACGTTGCTAAATTTGATTGTTGCCGGTAGGAGACGTTCGGTGCTTGGTTTACCGTCTGACCCTAATGGAATAGGAATTTTCATACTGGCAGCAAAGCGAATCATTGACGACGCGGCAAGCAACAGCGGACAATTATATCAGCGCTATTCGGGCATACATGTCACATTTCTGTTGTGGCAGATCAGCAGCAGGTTTCGACCGAGCTGTCGGCGACAGCAATTGATCAAACTCCATGGCTATGGAGTTTTTGATTTATAAGCATGCACGAGGTTCAGCTAAAATCTTTTGCCAAGATCAATATCGGCTTAAAAGTGGTTGCCCAACGACCGGATGGTTATCATGAAATTGAAACCATTTTTCAGCTCATCGATCTGTCCGATCGGATAAAGATCAGCTTGCTGCCGCAAAATGAAATTATAATTCGCTGTTCAGACCCGCGAGTTCCAATCGGTGAACAAAATATTTGTTACCGTGCAGCGCAGCGATTGCAGCAAGCGCTGCAGATCAATCGTGGTGTTCAAATCGATATTGAAAAACAGATTCCTGTAGGCTCAGGATTGGGCGGCGGGAGTAGCAACGCGGCGGCGGTGCTCGGTGGTCTGGCGAGACTGTTGCAGGTTCGGTTGCCTGAGCGGCAATTGCATTCCATTGCCGCTGAATTGGGTGCGGATGTGCCGTATTTTTTGAGCGGCGGTACTGCCTATGGCACCGGGCGAGGGGATGTGTTGCAAGCAATCTCATTGCCATTTCGCTTTCAGGTGGTTTTAATAATTCCAAATATTGAAGTTTCTTCAAGATGGGCGTATAGAAATTTTAATTTTAGCTTGACAAAAATAAAAAAAAGTATTAAATTATCACACCTTTTTTTGAATTGTGCTGGAATTGATTTTCTGAAGCATGTGATCTGTAACGACCTCGAGGAGGTGGTGTTTCAACAACATTCATTGTTACGTTGCTTCAAAGAATGGCTTTACGAGCGAGGAGCGTTCCTGGCAGCGATGTCAGGTAGTGGTTCTGCAATTTATGGTTTGTTTGAAAATCATGAAGCTGCGAACGAAGTGGTAACGACTTTTCCCTGGCCCTTCCGAGTGGTTCTTGCTCAACCAATGATAACAAAAAGTTGTTAGAAAACAGCTTAAAAGCGGAGTGTTGTTCGAGCGGGTTATTCATTTTTGATGGGGTGGTTGGTTTATTTTCTGTTATCAAGTACGATTAGAAGTTGTTGTTAAGGGCAAATGAGCGGTGGTTCCCGTAACCACGAACATTACAACTGGCATCGGCAAATGGATCGTTAGATCAACGATCAGTCCCAACATACTTTTACAGGAGAGAGGAATGGAAATAACAGAAATTACCGTAACCCTGCGCAACGAGGAAAAATTAAAAGCTTTTGTGAATGTGACGTTTGAAAATAAATTTGTTGTTCGTGGCATGAAGGTGATAAAAGGTGCAAACGGTTTTTTTGTAAGCATGCCCAGTCGCAAAATGCCTGATGGTTCGTTTCGCGATATCGCCCACCCGATCAACAATGAATTTCGGCAGTTTATTGAAAAAGCGATTCTCGATGAATATAATCGTGCCTTAGAAAGGGGGCAGCAACCAGAAGACTCAGCCGAGGGTGATGAGTATCTGTAAGCGCAATTTATTTGGGGCGTCGCCAAGTGGTAAGGCACGGGACTTTGGCTCCCGCATTCGGGGGTTCGAATCCTCCCGCCCCAGCAAGAAACCATAAATCGAACCGAGTCGTTATCTCCTTCTCCAAACGACGAAAATTCATCGCGGAGCTATTGTGGTGTCATCGCTGAGCTGTGTCGTGGCTTCAAAGGATCTGATGCTTGCTCCGGTAAGTTTTCGTCATTTTTGTATGTAGGAATTTTTTTAATGGATAACTCACTGAAAATTTTTGCGGGCAACGCCAGTTTGAAGTTGGCCGAAAAGATTGCAGCCCATCTCCATTTGCCATTAGGAGATTCTACGATTCGTTATTTTAGCGACGGGGAGATTTGGGTCAAATATAACGAAAACATTCGGGGCTGCGATGTATTTATTATTCAATCCACGGGTGCGCCAGCGAGCAATCTCGTGGAATTGCTAATCATGATTGATGCCGCACGACGGTCGTCGGCACGGCGAATTACTGCCGTGATCCCTTATTTTGGCTATGCCCGACAGGATCGAAAAGATCAGCCACGAGTGGCGATCACGGCTAAGCTGGTGGCCAATTTGATCACTACCGCTGGCGCCGATCGTGTGCTAACCATGGATTTGCATGCGCCGCAGATTCAGGGCTTTTTTGACATTCCCCTGGATCATCTTTATTCATCCCCGATATTGACTGAGTATATCAATAGCAAGAAGATCGAAGACCTGGTCGTGCTATCGCCAGATATTGGTGGTGTCAAAATGGCCCGAGCCTATGCGAAGCGGTTGCATGTGCCGCTGGCTATTGTTGACAAACGTCGGCCCAAAGCCAATCTGGCCGAGGTCATGAATCTGATTGGTACAGTGCAAGGGAAAAATATTCTATTGATCGATGATATCGTGGATACGGCCGGGACTATTATTCAGGCCGCCGAGGCGGCGCGAGCCGAGGGTGCAAAAAATGTCTATGCTGGCTGCACGCATCCAATTTTTTCGGGCAATGCCGTCGAAAGACTGAAACAGGCGAATTTCTCGGAGATCGTGGTGATGGATACGATCCCCCTGGGTGAAGCAAAAATGTTTGATAAAATAAAAGTGCTATCGGTTGCCAGTTTGTTTGGCAGTGCTATCAAGCGTATCCATAACGAGGAATCGATTAGCATTTTGTTTGATTAAAATTCGGATTTGTTGCTGGATAATTGGCGTTGGATAGCGTTTGAACACTATTGGCGAGAGTTGCTAATGCCCCGATCCAGGCAATGCGATCTTTTTGAATGATATTTTGTTAACTGAATGGAGTAGTAGAATGTCAGAAACTGTTTTGCATGCAGAGGTGCGGGAAACTACGGGCAAGGGTTATGCTCGGAAATTACGACAACAAGGAAAAATCCCTGGCATATTTTATTCTCATGGCGAAAAGTCTTTGCCGATCATGATGGATGAAAAAGAGACGGTGAAAGTATTGACATCGACATCGGGCTTAATTGATTTCCAGGTGGGCAAAAAGAAACCGCGCAAGGTTATCATTAAAGAAATTCAAACCGATCCCGTGCGGCAATCGCTGGTACATCTCGATGTGATGGGTGTGCGGCTCGAAGAAAAAATCACCATCAGTGTTCCGATTCACTTGATCGGCGAAGCGATCGGCGTAAAGGCTGAGGGCGGCGTCTTGCATCAATATCTTCGTGAAGTGGAAGTGTCCTGTTTGCCACTGGATATTCCCGATCATATTGAAGTCGATATTACCAATTTGAAGCTAAATGATTCGATCGCCCTGGGAACGCTGAAACTGGAGAAAGTGGAAATTGTGGGCGATTTGGACCAGCCAATCGTCAGCGTCTCAATGCCAACTGTGGTCAAAGAAAAACCTGTCGAAGAAGCGCCAGTAGCTGAAGGCGAAGCTGCTCCAGAAGCTGCTGAGGCGAAACCAGAGGCCAAAGAATAAGTCGGGCACCAAGAGGTCGGCCAGCCAATCAACGGTGCAATGGGAATTGCCAGGCGATTGGAATGGGCTCGTGACAGAATTGATCATAACGAATGCCTGCAACGGTTGACGTGGAGATAAAATCGATCGATGGCGGGGAAATTTTTGATCGTTGGTCTGGGTAATCCGGGCAAAAAATACGCTCGGACAAGGCACAATGTTGGTTATATGGTGGTCGATAAGCTGGCCAGATCGGTTAAAGCCTCGTTTGTACGTGAACATGTGCATTATTGGGCAGCTTCGGCTGAAGATCAATTGTATACTATGATCCTGATGAAGCCGGCCACGTTCATGAATTTAAGCGGCCTGGCAGTGGCGGTTGGCAGGCGGCGGTATGGACTCGAGCCGCGACAGATGTTGGTTATTTGTGATGATTTGAATTTGCCATGGGGGACGCTTCGGCTGCGCGCAGCAGGCAGCGATGGAGGGCATAAAGGTTTGCAATCGATCATCGCCAGTTTGGAAACCCAAGAGTTTCCCCGGCTGCGAATAGGAATCGGCAATCCGATGGCAAGCGCGGTGGATTTTGTATTAGCCCCTTTTACGTCGGAGGAACAGAGCCAAATGCCTGAGCTCATCCAGGCGGCGGCTGCAGCGGTCGAAAGTTTTGTGAAAGACGGAATTGAAATTGCGATGAGTCGTTTCAATAAAAATTATTTGAGTTAGTCGTATTCATGAAAGAAACTTGCAGGAGGTAACAAAAATTTGAGAACGTATCAAACTATCGTGGTGATTGATTCCCTTATCAAAGCGGAAGAGATTGATGCGATTATCGAAAAGATAACCCGTAACATCAATAACAACGGCGGCAAAATCTTGGTCGTGAATCGCTGGGAGAAGAAGCGCCTGGCCTACGAAATTAAAAAGCGACAATATGGGTTTTATGTCGAAATCGTTTTTGAGGCACCGAGCAATCTGGTAAAGATTCTGGAACGAGATTATCGGCTGGACGAACATATTTTGCGCTATTTAACGGTTCATCTGGACAAACGGGCGCTAAAGCAACGCGAGCAGGAACAAAAGAAGCCGGCTGAAGATCTGCCGGAGATTCCTGAAATCGAAGAAATTCTGGAAGTTGCTGAGAATGAAGAGGTCGATGGTGATAGCGAGAAGATGGATGTTGATTTTATTGATGAACCCGCTGCCGCTGAGACCGAGAAGACTGAGCCGAACGTATAATGGTAGCAATGGATTTGGGATGTGCGGAGTGAGAATAATCGTGTGAATACTATGATGGAGGTTTCAGGAATGATTAATCTGAAGATGCCAGACATCAATAACGTTTTGATCGCTGGAAATCTGACCTGCGATCCCTCGTTTCGCAAAACCACCAATGGCACTCCGGTCACCAATTTTTTTATTGCTTCGAACCGCAAGTTTAAAGACAATAACGGTCAATGGCGTGAAAATGTATGCTACGTGGGGGTTGTCGCCTGGTACAAATTAGCTGAGAGTTGCTACGAAAACCTTAAAAAGGGCAATGCCGTCATCATCGAAGGGGAGTTGCAGAGTCGAAGCTGGCGCAATGATGATGGTAGCAGTCGCAACGTTGTGGAAATCAAGGCACGAAGAATCCAATTCCTCAATCGGCGTGCGACGTTAAAAGATGGCGAAGATGTGATTGAAGAGAATTCCGAAAAGGATTATGCGTTTGAGCCCAGCGAGTCCGAAATGAACGAAGAGCTGATCATGGATAAGCCAATGCCCGAGAGCAATTCTAAACAAGAACCAGTTATGGATGAAACGACAAAATACGATTTTGGATATAAGGATTTTTTGCTTTGAGTTCAAAATGAACCTAAGGTGTCAATGATACCAACTAATTTCAAGAGGAGTTAATAATAGTCATGTTGAAGAAAAAAAGGATCTGTCGCTTTTGCGAGGACGGTACCATCTATGTCGATTTTCGCGATGAAAAGAAGTTGATGCGATTTACCACCGAACAGGGGAAAATTATTCCACGCCGAACCTCTGGCACGTGTGCCAAACACCAACGGCTGTTGGTGCAGGCCATTAAGCGTGCCCGCCATTTGGCGCTAATTCCCTATGTTTCTGAAATGAGTCGTTAACTAATAAGCATTTGAGGGATTGTTCATGAAAGTGATTTTGAAGCAGGACGTGGAATCGCTGGGGAAACTTGGTGATATCGTGGATGTGAAACCGGGGTATGCGCGCAACTATTTGATCCCCAAGGGAATGGGAATGGCCGCGACCGATCAAAATATCCGCCGGCTGCAGATGGAACAGCAGCAATCGCAATTGAAAATGACGAAAGACCGGAAGAATGCCGAAAAATTGGCAGAAAAGCTGAATGAAGTTTCTTGCACTGCGGCGGTAACGGTTGGCGAAGAGGACAAGGTTTTTGGCTCGGTGACCACTCAAATTATTGCTGATCTGTTGAAAGAGAAGGGATTTGACATCGATCGTAAAAAAATTGTTCTCGATGAACCAATTAAAGCCCTGGGAATTTACACCATTCCAATCCGATTGCACACAGATGTTGAGGCTAAAATCAAGCTCTGGGTGGTTAAGGAGTAACCATAGTTATCAAACGAATGGAAAAAAGGAGGCACGATCCTTTTCGTGGCCAATCGCGTACCCCATAACTGTTTCGATAATTGGATGATGATCCCATCGACGATGAGTTTCTGGACTGGCTAATAATGAATCTAATCTGGCTGTTAGTTTTAGCCCATTTTGTCGCTGATTTTCCGCTGCAGAGCGATAAAATTTTTGCGCTAAAATCAAAATATAAATGGGGCTTGTTGCCGCACGTTTTTATTTCCTTCCTTGCCAGCCTGATTGTTGCTTTCCCTTATGTTCAATCGATCCATTTCTGGTATGTCATTTCCTTCCTGGCAGTGATCCATTTGCTGCTGGACTGGCTCAAGCTATTAGCTACTCAAAAGCTAACGGGCGATTCATTGGTCATTTTCTTGTTGGATCAATTTCTCCACCTCTTTTTTATCTGGTTGGCCTGCGCGCATATCTTCTACGTGCCGCCACCACAGGTCGACAATCATCCTTTGCTCATGCTTTATCTGGAAAACAAAGTGAGCATCATTCTTTCTGGATTAATTTTTGCCGTTTTTGGCGGCAGCGTATTGCTTCATTATATTGAGGGAATTGTGCTGCGCTTGGCCAATGATTCCAACCAGCAAATTAACCGGCCATTTAAATTTAAGATGCGGGACTGGGGATATCTGGAACGACTGCTCGTAACCCTGGGAATTATTCTGGGAGGCTGGTTTTTGATGCTAATTCCGCTTGCGTTGATACCGAGACTGCTGTTGCTGAAAAGCGCAAATGATCGATTGCCACTCATGATCAATCTTGCCGCTGGTGCTATGGTCTCCATCGGTACCGGCTTGCTGGTAAATTTTATTTCTTAGCCAGCTTCTTCGGAATTCGCAATAATGCGGTCCTTAGCGATTCTAACCCGGAGAAATGCCCCACTCGGTCATCGGTTGGCAGGCCGACGAATCGGTTGAGTCCCCAATCCTAACATCGCATGAAATAAAGATCCTTTAAAATTGGTCTGGCAGCATGTTGTTGCCTGCTGCTTGCCGCAAATAAGCAAATGAATAGCCTTGCCAGGGTATGGAATCTGTTATCGAGCTTGATCGGAATTCGCTCGCAAATAAAATGCACGAATTTTTTCGATGACCTCTTCCGCAGTATCGGCCAGCTCAAATAGCTCCAGATCCGATGCCGAAATTTTTTGATCGGTGACCAGGGTGTTTCTGATCCATTCGATCAAGCCATGCCAATAAGCTCGATTGACCAGGATGACCGGGAATCGGCTAATACGAGCCGTCTGAATCAGCGTTAGCGATTCGAACAGTTCATCGAGGGTGCCAAAACCGCCGGGCAGAATGACAAATGCTTTGGCGTATTTTACAAACATGACCTTGCGAACAAAAAAATACCGAAAGTCCAACTGCACATTGGCGTAAGGATTGGGCTTCTGTTCATGGGGGAGATCGATATTTAAACCAACCGAAATGCCATTCCCTTCGGCGGCGCCACGATTGCCGGCCTCCATAATGCCTGGTCCGCCGCCAGTAATTACGCCATAACCCGCTTCGGCCAACTTCCTGGCGATGGTGCGTGCCAGTTCATAGTCCGGATCCCCTTCGCTGACCCGCGCCGACCCAAACATGGTGACACAGTCGCCAACGTCAGATAGTTCTTCAAAGCCTTCGACAAATTCAGATATGATTCGAAATACTCGCCAACTGTCTTCAATAAAGAATTTTTCGATCTTGCCATTTTGTGGTCGCATTTTCCGTCGAAGCATATAGATTCTGTTCCTTTCACTTTCTGCAATCAAATCGTCATAATTCGATCTTAACACCGGGCAGGTCCAGTGCCGCGCTTGCTTCAGCAAAACCCCCAAAAATTAGCTCAGAAAGATAAGCTAAATTAGGCTAATTGTCAACTATAATTTTGAAAGCTTTTCATTTTTCAGTTGTTTAATTGGCAAATAGTTTCTATATTTAATAGGCTGAGCCAGAATGCCGGGGCAGTAGATCAACTGTGAAACAGAGGCCGCACGCCGAAAGACCCGGCTACGAATCGTTGCGACCAGCTTGAGGTGTTGGACCATCTGATATTGGATCAGTTTCATGAAAATTCCCTTGCATTGAATTTTATTGTCCCAAAACCATTGTCCGAATGGCTAATAATCATTGCAAAACCCGTGCCGTAAGCAACAGATGAAATAAATCTTACTGCGGGGGATCTGGCCGAACTCGATATTTGGCCATTATTGTGGTTATTGAATGTTAACGAAAGTGAAAAATACGGATTGCGGATGAATCCAGAAAATCATCGCCAGGTAACCGAGCCGTCGATGCGGCTGGATAAGTGGTTGAAAATCGCCCGCATCATCAAAACCCGCAGCCAGGCGACATTGGCTTGTGACCAGGGCCGAATCAAGGTGAATGATCAGGTCGCCAAACCGGCTAAGTTGGTGAAAATCGGTGATACCATAGCTGTCAAAACGAAATGGCGCACCCGGACATTCGATATCCTGGGTATTGTACAAAAAAATGTACGCGCCGAAGAAGCTAGATTGCTGTATCGGGAGCATGAACTTACTCCAGAGGAAAAGGAGGCCGAGGATATTCGCAGCCTATTCTACCAGGCGGCGAAGTCGCAACGTCCTAAATATAAGGGCCGACCGACGAAGAAAGAGCGACGAGAAATGGAAAAGTTTCGAGGCCGCCTGGATAAGGATTAAGAGAGCGAACCACTCATGAACATACTGAAGATTCCGCCACTGGTGTCTGGTGGCCTCATTCTTTCTTATCAGTGCAACTGCTTCTGTCGGCATTGTCTTTATGCCAGTGCCCCGCGCTGGAACGATTGGATGACTGAACAGCAGTTGGAGCATTATCTGCGCCAAATCCGCCAGTTTGCACCGAATCAGGTCGGACTCCATCTGGCGGGAGGTGAGCCACTTCTCAATTTTGAGCTGACTTTGCGGGCAGTGGAGCTATGCATTGAAGTTGGCGTGCCGATACAATATGTAGAAACCAATGCGAGTTGGTGCGAGGATGATGATATTACTTCCTACCAGTTGTATATGCTGCGGGAATCGGGTTTGCCAGCGATACTGATTAGCGTATCGCCCTTTCACAATGAATTTATTCCGTTTGAGAAAACCGATCGGGCTATTCGCCTCGCGCGTGAAATTTACGGGCCATACAATGTGTTAATCTACACCGGCTTCTTTTATTCGCAGCTTCAGGATTTCAACCCCCAGGAAAGCATGCCCTTCAATAACTATTTGCATACGGTTGGCAGTGAAGCGGCGGCAGATTCATTCATTCAACACTACGGGCTAATACCAAACGGTCGGGCCGCATCGAAATTGAATTTCCTGTTCCAAAAACAGCCAGCCCGGGCCTTTTTCGATCAAAATTGCCTGGCTGAACTGAGCAATCCCGAGCATATTCACATCGATCCCTATGGCAATTATATCGCTCAATTTTGCACCGGCATTTCGTTGGGAAAAAGCGGTGACCTGGGCCAGCTCTTTGGGGGGATACCATTGCAGACTCGACCATTGCTCGATATGCTGGTAACTTCTGGCGTAGCGGGATTGCTGAAATTCGCTCAAGATCAATTCGATTTTCAGCCCAATCCCGAAGGGTATATTGCG
Source organism: Candidatus Zhuqueibacterota bacterium (assembly GCA_034505795.1). Classification (GTDB taxonomy): domain Bacteria; phylum Zhuqueibacterota; class Zhuqueibacteria; order Thermofontimicrobiales; family Thermofontimicrobiaceae; genus Thermofontimicrobium_A. Next base: position 10,258 of record JAPDQM010000030.1, on the reverse strand, counting down.
AAATGCCACCTGTGTCAGGATATTCGACAGCATATCGTTCAACGAACCGATCAATTTGAAGAACTGGCGCCGATGGAGTTTTATAGCTATTTATGAATTGATGCATTTAATTGGCAATGAACTGTCAGGATAATGCGATGCAGGATGGATTATGGCAGGATAATTTTTATCATTCCATTATCATACTGACGGTTGTATTCAATTTGATTTTGTAATCGCATTTCGAGTCACACCATGTTAACAACAATCGAGGATAATGGCGGTAGGAAATATGAGTGAAACTTGGTTGACGTTGCAGCGGGGCGGCATTGTTATGATCCCCCTGATTCTCTGTTCCATTATTGCACTGGGTATCATCATCGAGCGTGCGATCGCGTTGCGCAAAAAACGCGTGCTGGTGCCAGCAATCATTAACCTGATCGAGACCATTCACAATCCTAATGATATTCATCTGGCGTTGTCGATTTGTCAAAAAAACAAAGGCGTGTTTGCCAATATCGTCCAACTGGGACTGGAAAACCGGCAGCTCCCCAAGGATGAACTGAAAGAGCTCATTACCGATCAAGGGCGACAGGAAGTTCGGGAACTGGAGAAAGGGTTGTCGGTGCTGGAGACCATTGCCGGCATCGCACCGCTATTGGGTTTGCTGGGCACGGTTAGCGGGATGATCAAGGTCTTCAGTGTCATTTCCCAGATGGGGCTGGGACAAACTCAGGCGCTGTCCGGAGGTATTTCTGAAGCATTGATTACAACCGTGGTCGGGCTTTCTATTGGCATTCCGGTGCTGGTCTGTTATAATTATTTTACCAACAAAGCCGAAAGTCTCATCCTGGATATTGAAAAATTTACCTCGATTTTGCTGCGAAAATTGGGTGAATTTCAAATGAATGGTGATGCATCCTTGCGGTAGAATGAAAGGTTATAACACATGCAATTGAAAGATCGCAAGCGGCGTCAGGTGGTTATCAATATCACCTCGCTAATCGATGTTTGCTTTTTGCTGCTTATTTTTCTGATGGTTTCATCGACGTTTGTAGAGCAGCCGGGCATGAAGCTTGAATTACCCGAAGCGAAAACCTCAACTCCGGAACGGATTAGCGAATTGGTGCTGGATGTAAAGGCGGATGGAACCGTGATGATCAATCAGGAGCCAATTGAGCTGACAATGTTGGGGGAAAAATTGAAACAATTGTTGCCGAATTTGGCCGAAAAGACATTAATCCTGAAGGCTGACAAGCTTGTGCCCCATGGTACCATCGTGGAAATCATGGATCAGGCCAAACTAAATGGTATTGAAAAACTGGTTATCGCCACGCAGCCAGGCAAACCTCAGCCATGAAACTATATGATTGTCGTTTTTGGGGGGATTGGTAAATATCGCCGTTCCTTCGATGGGGCTTATGCTGACGCGGGTTTTCGGCGATTCATTTTCCGCGTCAGCAATTTGTGCCAACCAATGCACGGCCGAGATGATACACATGGTGCACCGTGATCCATACATTGCGAACATTCTTACCGAATTTTGCAATAGAATTTTAGGCGATACTGCCCACTACGCTTTTCTTTGTTTTTCAGCCAGACAACAGCAAAAAAGCGATGTCATTGCCAACAATTTCGCAGCGCCTATCTGCCTCACCGGTCACATCTAAATAAAGTTCAACGGGGGTAGCGCTGGCGCTGTTTTTCACAACGACAGCGCTACGGGTAATTTCATTTTCTGCATTTCAGCTCTTGTCAAAATCCATATTGCTGCTGAAATGTTGGTTGCCTGTCGCCGGAGCATGTACTAATAGCGCAATTTTTCGGTCATAAAATATTCAATAACGCGTTCCAGAATCCCATCCAGATTAACACTGGGTTGATAGCCGATCAGTGCTTTGATTTTCGTTAGATCGGGAATTCGGATCGACATGTCTTCGAAGCCTTCCTCGTAGACTTCATCGTATGGTATAAATCGAATTTCTGAATCAGACTTAGTTTTTTCTTTGATTTTAAACGCCAGATCTTTGATGCTGATCGCTTCATCGTTGCCAATGTTGAATATTTGTCCCACGGCATTGGGATGGTTTACCAAACCCAGAATCGCATTAACCACATCGGAGACATACGTAAAACAGCGAACCTGGCTGCCATCATTATATACGGTCATTGGTTCCCCTCGCAGGGCTTGAACCACCAATCGAGGAATGACCATGCCGTAGCGGCCGGTTTGTCGAGGACCAACGGTATTGAACAAGCGAACAATGATCACCTCCAGCTTTTTTTCTTTGTGATAGGCCAGCGCCAGAAATTCATCAATAGCTTTGGAGGAAGAATAGCTCCAGCGATTTTTGGTCGTCGGTCCCAGAACGCGATCATCGTTCTCTTTGAATGGCACTTTATCACTTTTGCCATAAATTTCAGATGTTGAGGTTATCACTACTTTCTTGAGATACCGATTCGCCAGTCGCAGAACAGTGTCCGTTCCCAGAATATTGGTTTGAATCACCTCCACAGGCTTGCTCACAATCAATTCCACACCCACCGCTGCGGCAAGGTGATAAACAATATCGCACTCACTTACCAGACGGTCCATTACCATTTCGTTCAAAATCGATTCTACCGCAATGCTGAAGCGCGGGCTGGACATTAAATGCTCCACATTTTCTAACCGCCCGGTGGACAAATCATCGATTACCGAAACCACTTCTCCACGACGCAATAATTCTTCTGCTAAATGAGATCCAATGAAACCAGCTCCTCCAGTGATTAATGCTTTCATGCTTTTTGCTCCTTCACAGTCTATATTGATTTAGAATTTATTTTATTGTATCTATAGAGCGATGACGAGAAATCTTCGCCTATCGCATGATCACCAATTTTTCGATGCGTTCGATCTGCTTGTTACCGGATCGAGCCGTTACTTTGTAGAGATAAACACCATTGGCCATTTCATCCCGATCCTGATCCAGGCCATTCCAATACAGGCGATGAAAACCGGCCTCCAGATGATAATAGTCCAGCCCGCGTAGCAATTTACCGGATACGGTATAGATTTTTATGGTCACCCGGTCGGCAGGCTGCGTTAAATGAAACGTGAATTCAGTATCCCGGCTGAACGGATTCGGATAATTGAATAGATTCAGGATATTGAATTCACTGGCCACCTGAAACTCATCGCGATGGTAAGCCAAATTGTTTCGGCGGTCCTTGGCAAACACCTCCAGTGTGTGCTCGCCATCCGCCAGTTCCGGCCGATATTGCCACTGCGCCCGGAGCGTGGAATTTTGTGGATCAGCTATGGGTACCCAAAACAGCCGCTGCTCATTTCCTGAAAATGCAAGCCGCTGTTGATCCAGAAACAGCGCATATCTGCTCGTATCCATAGCAACAATTGGCCCATCGTCATAAATTTGAATAAGAATCAGTGGCTGACTGGCCACAAAATCGCCTGGCACGATTGCTTTTCCATCATAGTTCACTATGATTTTCGGCCTGCTTGTATCGGGCAGAATGGCAAGGGCTGCTGAAACATAGTTGTTCATCTCACTCAATTCATTAAGCTGATCCCCGGGATCCAATTCGATTATGAATTGTTGGTTGCCGGAAAATCCATTCAATAACCAGTTATAATGGACAGTTCGAAAACTATCGACGGGAACTTGAGTCAGCACCTGATCATCCCCCAGCGGGATTCTTCCGCGATTGGGCGTTATCAGTGAACAACGAATTTTTACCGAATCAGCAACTTTCATACCAACATTGTATACCTGGGCGGTCAATTCAAGTCGATCATTTTCGACGAGGCTGTCCGCATTCAAGGAAATCACCTCCGCTCCAATGGCCGGATCGGATACGGGCACAAAAGAGGCAGCCCAGTTGCGTAATGTCGGTGTGTGACGGCCATCAGCATTAGCGAGTTTGGCACGCAATTGAATGAGAGGATGGCTCTGCGCGTCGATAGCGGAAAGGTCTTCGTGCTTAAAGTTGGAAAGGCCGCTCAAAAGTGTCTCCCATTGAGTCAATTGTTTATTGAATCCGAGCACATCCACGGCTATCTTTGTCCCGCCCGCCGAAATGTCTTGCTCCCAGGCTATAAAATTCCACCGGCTCGCCGGGCCAATGGCAACCGATGTGATAGTTCCCTGGGACGCATAATTGATCAGCGTATCCCGCACCGTTGCGATGCCCTGGGTGGCAGGGGTGAGCTGCTCGGCCACACTACCTATGGCAGCGCCCTTGATACCGACAATGGCCCAGGAATCGCGAAATCGTACCTGGCGACAGAATTGACTGCCAATGCTTTCCAGCGCAAGATAGGCTTTTTCGGTCATGTGCAGACTGCCATCGTCACGAATAGCAGCCAGGACGTAATTGCCATTTTCCAGGCCACGGATAAAATCGGCCATGCTATCCGCCTGATTCGTTGACGCCCAGGTATCGAAATACCGATCGGCGATCACCTGACCATTGGCCGCATCAATGGCCACCAAATTATGTCCCCGATGTTGTTCGGCTACCGGTATTCCATTCATCAATATTCGTGCATAATTCCCATCGTCATGACCGGCGGATTCCACTTGAAAAGCAAACCGCTTTTCTTCAAGTTGCATCCCCACCGCCGATGAGCTGGCATGGTCATACCTATTTTTTTTGAATTGCTGCGGATGTCGCTGTTGCCAGATAACCTCCTCCGCAACGGCTTGTGTGGTAAAAGATGAACTGATCCAATTGCTAACCTCAGCGCCTTCACGTACCTGACAGCGCCAGAAATAGGTGGTGGAATCTGCCAGGGCTGGGGTTTTCCAGCGAGTAACCAGAGTCCCTTCGGGAATGGGGGGTGATGTGATCAGCAATGGACTTTGAAAGGATTGGCTTGTATCCAATTCAAAATGATAAAAGCGCATGGGATGGTCAATTTTTGAGCGGCTGCCGGGATTATTCACTTGCAGTACGACATTCTCGGGTGCGATGATCTGGCAGTCAAATGGCCGAGATACGCTGATTTTCGATGAATAAACATAAAACGGTACTTCAGAATCGTTGTTATCCTCATCCGCTTCAGCTATCAGGTTTTCTGGGTCCACAATGAAGCGAAGAAGGTGCTCGCCAGCCTGGTCTTTTAATTTCCAAAAAACGGTCGTCGAGTCTTCCAGGCCAATAGGCGGTCTTTTGATGGAGCTGAAAATTGGGATGCTTTCGTTCCCCTTCTGGTCAAAGATCCTGATTTCTACGCTATCATTCGTTGCCAGCCCCCAATTTTGGATCGTTACCCTGATGGCAAGAACTGAATCGGCTTCGGCTGGAGCGGTGGGCTGAAACGAAACGTCTTTCGTTTCGATGGTTAAATCTGGTTTTTCGGGTAACGCGAGGTTCAACAGCGGATCCCCCAGTAGGGTATATTGGTGAATGACATTGGTATTGTAGCTGCTGAAGCCATAGCTGGCCCAGAGCTTCAGTTTTGCCAGTGTGGTAGCTTCTCCCAGTACATGAATGGTATCGATGAGCACATGTTGGAATAAATTTCTGAGCAAGATGTTGTCCTGAAAAATATATCCCCAGCCGGTCGTCCCCCAAAAACCAATAGCGCCCTTGTTTGCGGCCAAAAGAAAATGTTCGCCAAAGGCACTGCCCTCGGGCTCGGCAAAACGACCGGTGTGGCAGGTCATGCTGGTGATGAACGGATACCTATCTTGATTGGTTAATTCCTCGATGTCGGGATGATTGAACATCAAGTCCCAGGTTCGGCTGCCAGCATGGCCTAAGAAATTCACCCATACCATACCAAGATCGATGGCCGATAGCACATCATTCTTTTTTTCACCTTCAAAATAGCCTTCCGTGGTTTTGTTGATTTGAAATGGTCGACAACTGGCGGGTATCGGACTAACGTACTGCTGAATGAGCGACCTGGTTTGATTCATGAATAGATTTTGTTCGCTACGATTGAACCCCCCGGTGATAAATAGCATGTTTTTTTTCCAACCGCTGCTTGGTGTATGTTCATAGGCAATGATTTTATCCACCACCAGGGCCGCTTGCTCAGGCGAGGCAACGGGAATCCTTCCAACGACCATATCGGGCAGCACATCGCCTTCGCTATCCAGACAAACAAACCAATTGTCACTCACTGGATTGCCATACGAGGGGACGTAATTCTCATTGGCGGTCTGGCCCAGGTTTTTTTTATAATCCCAACTCGCATCGCCGAATAGCATGACATAGCTGGGGGCTGGTGTTTGCCAGGCCGAATAAGCATGTTTCAAAAATTCCCTAATGGCTCGCGGATCAAAGATACCATAATTGAATTCGTCATAAATGTCCTGCACATCCACTACTTTCACACGGAGTCCGTTGTGGGATGCCCGATATTGACCCAGGCGCTCGGCTTCTTGCCGAAAGGCTGCATGGGTGATGATAATCAGATCTGCTCCGTTGTTGGCATTTCGCAAGTCAGCGCTGGTATCAAGTAGCGCCGCGCTGGGCTGTAGCAGGGCGTGGTCAGAAACCACCAAGTATTGTCTCCGCGTGTCAATCTGATCGCCAGCGATAGCATAGAAATCCTGGCCGCTGCCTGGAAGCACCAATTCCTGTTGAACCAGGGCTTTGCCAGAACCGGCAGGCGTCAATTGTTCAACCGCGCTGCCGATAGCCCCGCCTTTTTTGCCAATCATCGCCCACGAATCACGCATGCCAACATTTCGTATCAAACGGCTTCCCAGCGATTCCAGCGCTTGATACGCAGCTTCCGTCATTTTCGCACTACCCTCATCTTTGATGGCGACCAGAACAATTCTTCCAAGCGGTAGGTCGTGAATATACCGGGCCATGCGCTCGGCTTCGGCGGATGATTCATACGTATCAAAATGGGCTATTTCGAGCAGTTCGCCAGTGGATTCTTCGACCACTGCCAGATTATGACCACGAAATCCCCCGGCAACCGCCGGCCTGGAATTGATGACAATGAGAGCCATGTTGCCATCTATGAAACCAGCCGAAGTCACTTCAAAATTGACCTTTTTCCCGGGGCGAACGTCAAGGCTGTCAATTATCGATAATGTGCTCAGGTCGAATAATCGAATGTGAGGATCGGTGAAGCCCCAAACGGAGAAGCGATTGATCGAATTTTGATTTGGTATATCAAAATGCAGTTGATCGTTTATGGCTGAGAAATCCCGGAGGTATTCCAGATCGATCCAATCGAGATAGAACTGATCAATTTTGGCGCCAGTGTCGCCCGCTGACATGATCATGAGTTCGTTTTCGCCATTTATAAGTCGAGGAACGGCAGTTTCGAAAATATAGGTGTCTGTGCCAGTGAAGTAGAAATCACCGATAGCTTCGTTATTAAAGAAAATTTTAACGTGATGATTGGGACGAACCGGATCAATTGTCGTACCTTTAAATTTAATTTTTATTCGGGGCGATTGGCTAACGTTGGAAAGCCCGCTCACCGGAATGACGACGGTGTCCTTTTCACCAGGAAAGAAAAACCGCCACACCCATCCTTCGCCGGGCACGAGTTCGGTGTTGTGAATCTGGTAATCATTATCGCCGGGATAGTAATCATTATCCTGTTCGATATGAAGACGTTCGAGATAGCTGTCAATTTCAAATAACGCGCTGTTCAGGCTATTTCGGTGGTTCATTCGCAATCCAGTCTCGTTGCCCCAGGTGAGCCAATAAATATTCGTGTCGGTGTATGGATCATCGTTGGAACTGTCGGGGTGATTTTTTTGTCCATAGAATTCGATAAAATCCTCAGCATCAAAGCGGCCGTCGATTTGACCTTTGACCAGGAGTGGGATTTCCTCGCCACGGTTGAAAATTTTAAAGGTGGCTGGATCAATTTCGGAAAGCGGCAACCCAATATTGGCTAAATAAGAGAAAGTGAGTCGATGAATACCCGTTTGAGCGACAAGCAGCTTATAATAAGTGCTCTTGGACTGAAACCAGTTAGCAGATTCCTGTAGCGAACGATTGGTTGCTAGATTATTGCTTTGCCATTTCTCTGCAATAGTAGCATTCGCTAGTAAATGCTGGTAGAAAGTATTGAAGGGATCGGCGGTCTGTCTGGATTTACTTTGCCTTGAAGCGAAAATGGTTTCATTGACAGCATTGAAATAAACAGCCACCCTCAGTCGTTCCATTTTTAGCAGGGCTTGCGTGGCTGGATTGTATTGCAACGGATAAATTTCCAATCGGGCGACTCGCTGCTGACGGATCGCACCAATTTCAGCGATGGCCGCAGGTTCAGCCGGAAAAAAGGCATTTTGGGAATAAAAAGCTTCATCAACATGGTATCGTTCTTCCAGATAGGGCCCTTGCGGATCGGTTCGCTTTACGAACATTGGGGCTGGTAGCAGGCGCTTGGTTGCTAATGGCGCGGTCTGCCGATCCAGAATCCGGATGGTAGGTGTTGCGTTGGCTGGAATGCCGATCAGAAGAGTTGTTAATGGAAGCTGGGCTTTCCCCGGGGATTGATTCCATTCACATCCTTCGATAATTGGACGGTCGTATTTCACGCCATCGATGATATGCTCATCGAACTGAACATCGAATGGACGGAGTTCAACGACAATTCCTGACTCACTGCTCTCGATAATTTTGGCGATCCCATCTTTCGAATCAGCTAAGGAACAGATTGAGAATAATAAATGAAGCGCAATAACTAAAATGGCTATTTTAAACAGACGCTGACCCATTGCCCTCTATGTACCACTTCTGCACTGAATTTTTCTGCTATTGGCTGGAGCTTTTGAGCAAAAAATATTTCACGAAACCAAGTTTCCTCATTCCGAAAATGATGGTTCCGAATACTGGCAACAGCAATAGCCAGCTATATTCTCGATTCATGGTGTAGATCGCAAAAGCAATGATGCCCCAGGCATAGCTGACCCCATTGAGCAATAGCACGGCATGTTTGTGACTGACGCCCAATTGCAGCAGGCGATGATGGATATGCTCCCGGTCCGCCTGAAATAGCGGCAGTCCTTTACGTATGCGCCGCAGGATTGCCAGAAAGGTATCCAGGATTGGGATCCCCAGGACAACCATTGGGATATAGATCGCTACTGCCGATGATTCCCGAAAAGTGCCGTTGATTGAAAAACAGGCGAGCAGAAAGCCGATCAACAGGCTCCCAGAATCGCCCAGAAATATTCTGGCAGGATTAAAATTATAAATCAAAAAGCCGCCAATTGCCCCAGCCAGGATGGCGGCAGGAAATGCCGACATTAAATTCCCAAACCACAGTGAAATAAACACCATCATGCAAGCGCCGCCAAAGCTAATGCCTGCGGCCAGTCCATCCAATCCATCAATCAGATTAATGGCATTGGTGATGCCAACGATCCATAATAGCGTAAAGGGAATGCTGAATATTCCCAGTTCGACAGGGGCACCAAAAGGATTGGCAATGGCGGAAATTCTATAGCCCAACAGGACGACGATAGTCGCTGAGATCAATTGCACCAAAAATTTTTGATTGGAATTGGCGCCCTTCAGGTCGTCATAGATGCCAAGCGCGAGAATGATAGTGCCTGAAAAAAGAAAAACCAGGGCCTCACGCTGCAATGCAGCAAATTTTTCATCTGCGAACAACATCAGCAGCAGAATGCCAGCAAGAAATGCAATGAAAACGGCCAGGCCGCCAAATTTAGGCATCAATCCTTGATGGATCGTGCGATGATTCGGTCGGGCCACCGCATCAAATCGAAAGGCTAATTTTCTGACCAACGGTGTCAGTGCAATAGAAACAGAAAACGCCAGTAAACACGTGCCAAGAAGTAATCCCATGATCTGCTCCTATTCTTTATGAATTAGAATTTGGATAAATATTATGCTATCGAATTCATAAATGGTTATGCCAGGTCGCTAAGACTAAAATGGAGGAATCGCTTCGTTCACCTTGACCTCCTTGATTAAGATTAGTCAAACGTCTCCATTCACTCTATTCCTTGCGCTTTCGAGCCCTGGCGTGATGAATAATCATTTTTCATTAGTAAGGTATCATATAGCTGATTAATCTTACTAACTGTATTTTCAATGCTAAAATTTTCCCTCACCCTCTGGTAGCCTTTTAAACCCATTTTTTGGGCTAAAGTTCGATTCATTAGTAAACTTAAAACTTTTTCTCCGACCATTTGCGGATTTTTGGCGGGCACTAAAAAACCTGTCTCGCCGTCGATCACCAGCTCATTGTTGCCCTTGATCTGAGTCGCCACCACGGGCTTGCCACTGGCCATGGCCTCTAAAATCGAAACCGACAAGCCTTCCC
>JAPDQM010000029.1:0-40022 GCA_034505795.1 Candidatus Zhuqueibacterota bacterium | reverse complement strand
TGTCCTTGACCACTTCGCTGCGATAAGCCTTCAGGCCGCAATTGAAATCATGAATTTTCAACCCCGATACCCAGCCAGTGACTTTATTGAAAATCTTCGACGTATTCCGCTTGATAAACGGGTCGTAGCGCTTTTTCTTCCAGCCCGAGACCAGATCGTAGCCCTCGTTCAATTTATCGATCAGATGGGGGATTTCCTCGGGATCATCCTGCAGATCGGCATCCATGGTGATGACGTACTGTCCCCGAGCCGCCTCAAAGCCGCAGGCCAGGCCAGCGGATTTACCGTAGTTTTTGCGGAATTGATAAACATGAACGCGGGGATCCAGATTATGTAATTCTTGCAGCACTCGATCAGAGCCGTCACTTGAACCATCGTCAATAAAAATGATCTCGAAATCTTCTTTATCAGACATCACTTGCTGAATTTTGGAGTGAAGTTCTTTAATGGATTCAGCTTCATTGAACAATGGGATCACAATTGACAGCCGCGGACTTTTATCGTTTATAGGAGTGATGAAATTGGACCCTGGCAATCATTACCTCCTGATTTCGATCGAATTGGATTGAATCATAAATTAGAATTGATCATCCTTTCTGGCCGAAATAACCCGCAAGGCAGAAAGTTTATGATATAAGTTGTTTTCACATTGAGGCAACGTCACAATGTGATCTCGAACCAAACAATACAAAAATTTAGCCGCTTTTGCACTTGTTCGCTCTCTTGTTGCCCACTGGGAAGGCAGAACGTCTAACCCATTCAAAGCTTGATCCACTCTGCCTGATCCGGGACACGGATAAAAAAATCATTGGCGCTCAAAGGAATATTGGATTTGCGGTTTTCATACAGAATGGTGATCCGTGTTTTTCGTTGCGGTTGAAGCATTTGAATCATTTTGGGCATCGTCACTTCGTTTCGGGTTTCAAATTGCTTAAAATAGATAATGATCACGGGCTGACTTTGCTGATCCAGCACGTCCAGCTTGGTGACCACAAATTTTTTTGCATCGATCCAATATTTGATGCGCTGATTTTTTTGGAATCCCAAAATCGTGTATTGGCCATGTTCGAAACCAACTGAATCCCGATCGAAGTAATCCAGCCTCGGCATTCCCGAAAGGGCCTGCAAAAGTCTGTCAGTTTTGATTTCGATGGGCATGAATCGGCCCCAGGGAAGATTTTCCGGTGAACCGGAATACACACTATTTTCAAACGAATTATAAAACAGAAACTGGTTATGATCTAAAAATAGCGCTGCCGTTCCGAGATTGAATGGCCCTTTGATTTTGACCAAAATGGAGTCAGGTTTTTTAATAGCGATGTTAGCGATTGCCGAAAAATTTATTTTGGGAGATTCCACGCTGATCTGAGCATTGCCTCTGATGGTGTGCCACTTCAAATCTGTGCGCGCCAACCGATAGCGAATTTCATCGATGGAAATTGTGGCGGTTTCTGCTGGGCGCTTGTGAAAAATTCTGGCGCAATTTCCGGTCAATACCAGAACTGGAATCAGAATGTGAATAATTCGTTTCAAAACTGGCCTCGAAAAGAATTTACTTCTGTTCTAATTTTTGCTTCACATCGCTGCGGGTGCTATCGAGTTCAAGGGATTTTAACCAATACATTCGGGCATTTTCCAGGTCATTCATTTTCTCGTAGACATCCCCCAGGTGTTCCATGACTTCGGCAGAGTTATCGCGATATTTGACCGCTTTCAGAATATACATCAAGGCATTTTGATAATCGCCCATTTTGAAATAAATCCAACCCAGGGTGTCCAGATAGGCGCCATTGGTAGAATCGGAAGCGACCGCTTTTTGCGCCATTTCCATGGCCAGCTCCAGGTTGAGCCCGCGTACTGATAAACTGTAACTATAGTTATTCATCAACAAGGCATCATTCGGTTGGTTGGATAGCGCTGCTTGATAGAGGCTGTCCGATTTGGAGTAGATTTTCTTTTCATCATAAATCATGGCCAGCGTTCCCAGCGCATCGACATAATTGGGATTCAGTTCCAGGCATTTTTCCAGATAAACAATGGCCTCATCCGATTTATGACGCTGGTTTAGAACCGATCCCAGCAAATAATTAATATGGGGATCATCGGGAAGTGCCGCCACGGCTTTTTTAAAGTGCTCTTCGGCTGCTTCCAATTTTTGATTGCGCAAGTAAATAAAACCCATGGTAATCCAGGAGCGAGAAAATTCCTGGTTCAACTCGAGGGCTTTTTGAAAATAGAGTTCAGCCGGCTCCCAATGGCGTCGTTGATAATGGAGATACCCCAGGCTAAAATAGGGCCGAAAATCCTGGGGGAAGCGCTCGATGGTCTGCTCGAATTGGTTGATGGCAGCAGCAGTGTCGCCACGCTGAAAATGGAGTTCGCCCAGCCGCAAATAATTCTCAACGGTGCTGGTATCGCTGGCTATCGCTTGCTGGATCAACTCAATCGCCGGCGCCCATTGTTGTTGATTGCGATAGATTTCAAGTAGCTCTTCCTGGCAGCTTTCAAAACTGCTGTTTTTGGCAAGGCCTTTTTTATACCAGGCGATGGCAGAGAGCGTATCCTGGTTGGCCAATGATAACTTGGCCATGGCCAGATACGATCGCTCATCGTCTGGAAAATCGTTATATAGTTTGGTAAAAATCTTCTCGGCTTTTTTGAATTGCTTATTCTGAAGGTAAATATCCCCGGCTTTGATACGAACTTCAGGCGTGCCATAGCCCAGGCCAATGATATTTTCATATTCCTTCGCGGTTTCCAGCTCTTTGCCCTGCGCCATGAACAGGGTAATCAGCGTGAACCGAGACTCGATGTTTTTCGGATCGATGGCTACAATCCTGCGATAGATCTGTTCGGCGCTTTTGAAATCGCGGCGTGAATAATAGATCGCAGCCAGCAATTCATGGCTTTCGATGTTTTGGGGAAATCGCCGGATGGCTGACTGGAGAATTTGTTGTGCGCTTTCCAACTTTTTGAAACGAATGTAATTCTCGGCAATCTTGTTATAAATTGTCGCTGAGGATGAATCGAACAGCAGCGCTTCAGAAAATTCCAGCAGCGCGTTGGTGTAATCTTCGGTTAATTCATAGGTGCAGCCGCGAATGAAATGCTCCAGCGCCTTGGGCTCATACGTTGCCATAGTCTGACGCCGCTGGGTCTGGTTTTTTTTAAATAACATGCTGCTGCTGCAATATGCCAATGAAATGCTAATAATCATTAAAATTATCATCACAAGTTTCTGTCTCATGGTAACTCCATTTGAATATGGCACATCTTTCCCCAAAAATTCCTGTCATTTAAACTCTTCCATTTAACTTTTGAGTAGTATGGAAGTTTCAAAATAGTCCTGCTACCTTTTACCAGCCAGGATGCGATAACCAGGCGCTTCTAAAAGGCATGTATGGCGTCGATTTCGCGGCGATTCCACAGCTATTTTACAATGAGTCTGATCGAAATTTAGGCCCCGGCTGGAGCTGGCGCTGTTTCGGCTTTGTGCATCGTGATGCCGGTATAGCCATAAAAAATGGACACCAACGGATTAATCAAATTCAGGAACGCAAAGGGGAGATAAGCGAGTGGCCAGACTCCCAGCGTTGCGAACATGAAGGCCCCACAGGTGTTCCAGGGAATGAGCGGTGAACTCAGGGTCCCTGCATCTTCCAGACAGCGGGACAGATTTTTCGGATGCAGCCCGCGCTTGTCGAAGGCATTTTTGTACATGCGACCAGGCACGACAATCGATAGGTATTGGTCCGGAGCAATGATATTCATGCTGATGCAGGTAGTGATGGTGGCTACTACCAGCGAACCGGTGCTCCTAGCCAATTTCAGAATGGCGCTGGCAATGGTTTCCAGCATACGACTTTTTTCCATCACTCCGCCAAATGAAAGTGCACACATGATCAAAGCGACTGTGGAGAGCATGCTTTGCATCCCGCCCCGTGTCAGGAGATCGTCCACCAGGGGCAAACCAGTTTGGGAGACGAAACCATTGTAGGCCACTGAGACCACCGTGGCCAGATCACTGCCTTGAAAAATCAATGCGCAGATGCCACCGATGATTGAGCCTCCCAACAAAGCCGGCAGCGCTGGCATTTTTGTTATTACCATAACGATCACCAAACAGGGGGGAACCAACAGTAATGGATGGAGGTGAAAGTTCGCTTGCAACGTGTTCAAAATTTTAGACACGTTGTCGGCGTGCATTTCTGCGCCGGCGTATCTTAATCCCAACACCGCATAAATAATTAATGCTACCGTCCAACTCGGCCCGGTGGTATAAACCATGTGACGGACATGCGAAAAAAGATCAGTGCCCGCCATGGCCGGAGCCAGGTTGGTGGTATCGGACAATGGGGACATTTTGTCGCCAAAATAAGCTCCGGAGACAATGGCCCCAGCTACCATGGGCAAAGGCACGCCCAATCCCTGGCCGACGCCAATGAGCGCAATGCCCACGGTGCCGGCGGTGGACCACGAGCTTCCTGTGGCCAATGACACCAGCGAACAAATGAAACAGGTGGCAACCAGGAAAATGGCAGGTGATAGGACCTTTAATCCCCAATAGATCATGGTTGGAACAATGCCACTCAATAACCATGTTCCAATTAGTGTGCCAATAATGAGCAAAATCAAGCAGGCCTGCAATGCCAGAACGATGCCATGAACCAGGCCAGCTTCGATCTCTTTCCAGTTATATCCCAGTCGTACCGCCATAAGAGATGCCACAGTGGTGCCACCGATCAGAGCGATATGCGAACTGGTTTTGAATTTCAGAATCGAAACGCCCAGGAAAAGCATCAGCAATACCACCGGAATGAGCGACTCAAGCAGATTGGGCTGGCGAACTTTCTTTGAACCGGTTTGTGACATGAGTAACATCCTCGGAAAATGAAGTAAGCAATTGGGTGTCGATTTTTTGGTCTAAAGTATACCAATAATTTGAGAAAAAGTAAAGGAAAAATTTTAATATTTCTTCAAATCAAGACGCAACATAATTATTGAATTTTAAATAAAAGTTTGTTACATTAGGGGCGAGTCAGGGACAAGCCTTCGGGGCATAGAAATGATGTTGATAGGAATTGTCTTAAGAAAATTCAATAAGGGTTTCGACAACATGAAGAATGCAGCGCTTATTATCCTGGTGAGCCTGATGGCCATTGCCAGCGCAATGGCAGAGAAAGAAATCACTTTCGTCTCTCAGACCAGCGATTCTTTGCTGGCAAAGACATTGAGCTGGCAGCCGCCCAACGACTATCGCCCGATGATACTTTTGGACGGCCAATGGGAATATCGGCTTTCGCCCAAAGACTATTGGAAAAAGGTGAGTCTGCCCGCCGCGTGCGATTACGAAGGTGAAATTTCCTTTCGAAAAACATTTGCGATCGATTCCTCCTTGGCCCGCCATTCCTTTCGGCTGGTATGCTATGGAATTCATTATCGTGCCATGATTTTTGTGAACAGCAAATTCATTGGTACCCATGTCGGTGGCTATTCGTCTTTCGCATACGATCTGCCTGAAGATTGCCTTTTGCCGGATCAACCCAATACTATCGAAATTCGGGTTGATACCCGACTGGATGCCAAGCGCACTCTGCCACAAAAATTTCAACCTGATGGAATCAAGCCTACCGGAGGCATTTATCGTTCCCTGTACTTGCTGGCTATTCCTGAGGTGTCGCTGGCAGATCTAATGTGCAGTTATCAATTAAGCAATAACTTTTCCGTCTGTGATGTTGATATTCAATTCAATTTGAAATCCCGGCTAGCGGATAGAGCTCGTCTGGAAGCTACCGCTGCCTCGCAGCGTGCTCTGGCCTATCGTCTGGAGTTGTTTCGGGATGATCCAGCCCATCCGGTGATGCAACAGAGTGTCCAGATTTTGTGGAACGCCGAAGTGCCAAAGCAAAGCCTTTCTGCCAGGTTTGCCCTAAGCCAGCCGCAGCTCTGGAGTCCGGAAAAACCAAATTTGTATCACCTTAAAGTACAGTTGCTGCAAGCGGGTGTCGTTGTGGATCAACTCGAACAAACCATCGGCATCAAGCAACTTGAATTTACCAACGGCACCATTTTTTTGAATGGCCAGCCGTATCTATTGAAAGGCGTTAACTGGTGTGAAGATTATGGCCAAGCGGGGGCAGTGCTGAATGCCCAGCGATTGCTTCATCAACTGGGATTGATCAAGCAGCTTCATGCCAATGCCGTGCGGGTACTCTACCATCCAGCTCATCCGATGGTTGCAGCGCTATGTGACAGCCTGGGCTTATTCTTGTTGCAGGAGATTCCGCTGAGTTGGGTGCCGCCGGCTTTCTTGAGTTCCGAAATATATGCCCAGCAGACCACAGATTATTTTCAGGAACTCATTCGTCGAGACGGGACACATGTATCGGTGTTTGCCTGGGGATTAGGCGGGCAATTTTCCCTGGTCGATGCTGCTACCAGAAATTTGATGAACAAAATACTTTCCAGCGTCGATGCAGCAACATGCCAACCCGTGTATATTTGGCAAACCCCGTCGCTGGCAGTTTCGAATGCAAAGCTGCCCGATGGGGTGATCAGTGGCATTTCGGTTTTCAATCTGGAAAAAAGTCAGTTGCAGCAGGCGCTGTCTCAATGGGTGAAACAGGCTTCCGATCAAATTCAACTGGTACTCTCCTATGGCGCGGCTCAATTCAAAACGATTGGGCCCGAGTTGAACCAGATCGCTATGGAGGAATATCAGGTCTTACAACTGGTGAATGCCTGGACAACCATTCAAAGTTTTCCTGCGATTGACGGCTATTTTATCTCTGGATTATCTGACTTTGAGGGAAACTATCCTTCTTGCATCGTAGCCCCTAACAATTCGAGCTGGCTCAGGCCAATTGGCCTCACCGCAGCGGATGGCCGAAAACGTCTTAGCTATGAGGCCGTTCAGTCGCTATATCTGGAAGGCAAATGTCGCTACAATGCCGCAGCCCGGTTGCCGGACACTCGCACCAATGAGTTTTTATTTGTTGGTTTGGCGACGCTGCTGGTATTTTTGATTCTGGTAAATAGCCGCCGCTATTTTCGCGATAATTTTAAGCGAATTTTTATTCACCCCCATGGCTTTTATGTGGATGTGCGGGACGGTCGCAAGGTGCCGCCGTCGCACACGATCTTTATGGCATTGTTTATCGCTGTAGGTTTGGGTTTGGTTACAGCTTCGCTGCTGCATTATTTCAAACATCTGCTGCCCATCGACCATGTGCTGACGTTGATATTGCCCAGAGAGAGCTGGAAATCTTTCATCTGTCGCCTGGCCTGGCAACCGCGGCAGGCGATTTTGTTCTTCTCAGTCGCTGGTCTCGTTTTCTTTTTCCTGATTGCTTTGTACTTTAAAATGATCGCACTATTTTCCGGCAATCGAACGTCGCTGCTGCAAGCATTAACGATTGCTTTCTGGCTTGGTGGAAGTTATATTCTTTTTGTTCCAATTGGATCGGTATTGAATCGCATTTTGCAGCATGAAAATTCGTTAGGCTGGTCCCTGGCGTTTATTCTGCTCATCGATATTTGGTTTTTCTTCCGGATGATCAAGGGGATGCGCGTCATGTTCAAATGGCCGTTCCGGCATGCGATCCTGGTGCTCATTTTAACGATAGTGGTCATTAGCGGTGGTATGCTATATTACTATCAGACCAAATTCGGCCTGATCGACTATTTACAATACTATTATCAAATTTTTGAGGAACAAATTATCAGTCAGCTTTCTTTATGAGCTGAGAGCCATGACCATGGCTGTCATGGAGCATTTGATGCCAGTGAGGGCCTGGTATTCGGCCTGAGCCAATTTAATAGCGGCAATATCGATACGGTTCGGCTTTCAAATAATTTCGATCCGATCGGTTTTTCGTCAGTATCTTGGCTTGGAAGCTTTGCGATATGGAAATTTTTAAAAATATGTCAAAAAAACGATTGCTTGATAAGATCATTCTATTCCTTTGCGTGCTTCTTTCTGGATCCGGTGCTGGCCAGAATTTGACCGATAATGAAAAAAAATATCCGCCAGATCTGACCGTCCTGGAACAACAAGTTCAGACATGTGACACGCTATTCTATGGTTCCTTTAAGGTGGATTCGGCTATTTTCCAGCAAGGACTGATGGTCCAGAAAAAATTGATCGACCATTATCTCTTGCTAGAACAGCAATTTCCTCAGCGAGGTTATGCCCAGAAAGCATTTTACTATCTTGAAAAAATGAAAGGTTGGCAGCTTTTCCAGATCTTTCGGAACATTGTGTGCGTCGACAGTAGCAGATGGCAACAAAAGCAGGCACTGCTGCGACAGCAGAAACTGGTACACTCAATTATCAATCTGGAGATGAAATTGGCGCAGTCAAATGACGAGGCCAATGATGTGCTCAATTCCCAGATGCACGAGCTTCGCCGCAGCCTGAGCGTATTACAAGATTCGGTTCGCAAATTCGACCCCGATTTTTACAGTTTCTTTTTGTTGCAGGCGCCGATGGCGTTGTCCGCGTTGCAGAAAGACTGTTTGGAAGAGAAAGAAATCATGCTGAATTTTTATGCCCAGGAAGATCAGATGACAGTTTTCTGTGTAACGCGGGATTCGTTTCGCGTGGTGCAATGGCCTTGTCCGACCCGGGCGCTGAAAAAAGAAATGATGGCCTTGCTAACCCCTTTTTATGATAAGACTGATCTGCTGAACCTCGAATTTGATGATCATCTGGCGCATGATTTGTATCGGCAATTATTTCTGCCACTGGAGGGCATTACCCACCACTACAAAATCATTCTAATCATGCCTGATGATTTTCTCATCGGCTTCCCATTCGAGTTGCTGGTGGCAGACACAACGCTCAGTGGCCCGTTAAATGGCAATCAACGCTACCAACGTTTCCAGCAGCAGCAGTTTTTGGTTCATAAATATGCGTTTTGCTATAACTATTCCACCGCGGCGCTCTCTCCGGAATTCGAGAAATTTCGCTTTGATCGTAAGATCGGTCATCGGCTATTGACAATGAGCGAGCCAATTATTACTTCCAGCTCGAACTACTCCTCCAACGAGGCAGATGAACTTTATTTTCAATTGTACATTTCCAACTATGTCAGCGATGAGGTGAAACGTGTTGCTCGATTGCTCTGGCGCCATACCATCTTGAAACGAGAGCGCACGACGAAAACCAATCTAATGCAACAGGGCGGCGCTTATCGCTACCTGTATCTGGCTTTGCCGGGCATTTTGAACAATGGGGTGCCGATCAATTCGGCACTGTTATTTACACAAGAGTATGCTGATTCCATAGCACTTTCGTGCTGGCTGACGCCTGGCGAAATCATGAAAGCCAGATTTTCGGCAGATCTGCTGACGTTAAGCGGCACGCAACTGATGTCGCTGAGCCGGTCGGGCAATCCAGGAGCAGTGGTATTGCCGCAATCATTTTTGTATGGCGGTGTGAAATCGGTACTGTTCAGCCTCTGGCGCATCAATAGCATTTCCACCAGTGAATTTATGTCTAAATTCTATTGGGAACTCAAGTACAAGCGTCAGACGAATGCCCAGGCACTTCAGGCAGCTAAGGTCGCCTCGATGAAAGATGATTTCGTCTACTTTGGGAGCAAGATTTCTCGGGCGCAGCCGTATTTTTGGGCGCCTTATTTGTTGATTGGTCATCCCAAAATTCGTTCACCTTACAACACCCGCATTCCGGTCTGGGGAGTAATTGTGCTGGTTTATGTATGTGTGATTCTGGTCGCTTTAACCATTACCAGAAAAACTATGCCCAAGCGCAGGCGATAGAAAGAATCTGCTCATCGAAGAAAGGTTAACTGCTGCCGCTTGAAATCCATTCGGAGCGATTACCCACTGGTTGAATAATAGCGGCTGTAACGAGCATTCATATTAAGGATCTCATCAAAACACATGCAAAATAATCAGTCATCTGGCATTGCCCCATCACACGCAGAAGTTACCGCAGCACTAATCATTCATGAAGGTAAAATCCTGATTACCCAGCGACCGATCAATAAAATATTTGGCGGCTTATGGGAATTTCCCGGCGGGAAGCAGCAACCTGGCGAATCATTGGCAGATTGCTTGCGCCGCGAGCTGCTTGAAGAATTGAATATAATCATTGAAGAGGGGCCACTGCTGTTCAGCGTGGAGCACAGCTACGAACACTTGGGAATTACCCTCCATGTGTTCCTGTGCACGCGCTGGCAGGGGGAACTGCAGCCACGGGAAGTGCAGGATTGGCGATGGCTTGCGCCCGCCGATTTGAATTCCTACCCTTTGACGCCCGCAGATCAAAAGGTGGTACAGAAAATTATGTCCAGTGAGGTTTCGCCAGCGCTCTTGAAACTTCTATCGCGTCGCCACAGTTATATTTCCTGAAGCTGAATGAATGGGGGGTAAATGCCGCTTAGAATTCCCATTGACACCAATTGTACGTCGTTCGGGGTTTGTGCCCTGCCCGAGCCAGAGCCGACAGGTAAAATGGCGGTCGTTTCCCGCACTGGTTTTCAGTTGACGAGGTAACGGCAGGGTTAAGATGCCATCGCTTGGAACTGTTGCTGAATTATTCTTATATCAACCGAAAGTCGTTATGGAAGATCTCCACATTGCAGTTGAAGGGTCACTGCTGTTATTTCTAATGGTATGGGTTGTGCTCATCGTTTTGAGCATCCATACCTATCGCTGGACCATGCCGCCGGTGCCTCGGTGGCTACGGCGAATTCTGATGTTGTTAAGAGCGGCGGTGCTCTTTATGCTGCTGGCGATGCTGTTTGAGCCGTTGTTGCGACTGACTTGGCGGCGAACCGAACACCCCATCGTAGCTGTCTTGGTGGATAACTCCGCCAGTATGTCGTTGAGCGATGCCAATGAGCGGCGATCTGAAAAAGTCAAAGCGATATTGCACTCACCGCTATTTCAAAAGTCAGCCCACGACCGCCAATTTGATTTCTACCAATTTTCTCATGCACTTTTGCCGCTCTCCCTCGATCGGATCGACTCGCTGCGTTTCAATAATGATGGCACCGATCTCGCGGGTGCCTTAAGCCAGGTGAAAGAAAAAAATGTGGGACGTTATCTCACGGCGGTGGTATTGCTCAGCGATGGCGTCTATAATTTGGGTGATAATCCGGCACATTATGTG
The DNA here is from genome assembly GCA_034505795.1 of Candidatus Zhuqueibacterota bacterium. Taxonomy (GTDB): domain Bacteria; phylum Zhuqueibacterota; class Zhuqueibacteria; order Thermofontimicrobiales; family Thermofontimicrobiaceae; genus Thermofontimicrobium_A. The sequence continues at coordinate 28,882 of JAPDQM010000029.1, read as the reverse complement.
GAGGACTTTGATGTTCCTATATTTTCACTGGGCATCGGCAGCACAATTGAACAAAAAGATGTTATTATATCCAAAATTGCCACCAATCAGGTGACCTATGTCGACAATCAGGTGCCAGTCGATGTTACTGTTCAAGCGAATGGCTGCGCGGGGCAGACAATTCAAGTGAATTTGCGAGAGGGAGATGCCCTGATTGATTCAAAGCGGGTTGAAATTGGATCGAATTTGTTTGAAACAAAAGTACAGCTATTTTTTACGCCGCACGCGGCTGGGTTTCAAAAATACCGGTTAGAAGTACCTGCCCTGGAAAAAGAACTTACCGACCGTAACAATCAAAAGGTGTTCTACACTCGAGTGCTGGAAAGCAAAATGAGAATTATGCTCCTCGCCGGCAGTCCTGATCCAGATTTTAAGTTCATCCGCAGAAACCTGGAAGCCGATCCGAATATGGAACTGCATCCCTGGATCGTCAAGAAAAACGGCGAATTTTACCAGGGCAACTTTCCGCATGATCCTCAACAAGTCCTGAAGTACGATTGCATTATCCTCCAAAATTTTCCCGGCAAAAATGGTCCAGCGGACGTGATGACCGTGCTGAAGAACGCGCTACAACTGAAACCCATTCCGTTGCTGTTCATTGCTGGCAATGGCGTCGATTACGTGGCGTTGCAATCAATTGGCAGTTTTCTGCCCCTAACCCCGCCGTTCTATAATGGAAGCGAGGCCATGGTGCTGGCACGATTGACACCCCAGGGCTTAGCCCATCCGGTAACTCGCATTGTCGAAGATCCGCTGGAAAACCAACGCCAATGGATGGGTCTGCCGCCCATTTACTACTCGTTGCAGCGGGCTGTGCCGACCACGGGCAGCGAAATCCTGCTGGAGACCACGTCCCAGGCTTTGACCGCAACCGAGAGCCGGGGAACCCAGCCGGCGCTGGTAGTGGTTCGAAAATTGGGACCCCATAAAACTATGGCAATTCTGGGCTATGGCATCTGGCGCTGGGATCTGATGCTTTGGGGGGTTGGCAAAACCAATGATCTATTCCATCAATTCTTGAGCAATAGCATTCGCTGGCTAATCACTAAAGAGGAAAGCCGATTGGTGCGAATTTATCCCGATCAGGAAATTTATCGCAATGGACAGGTCATTACTTTTACCGCCGAAGTGTATTACGAGGATTACCGCCCGCTGGATGGTGCTCAAGTTAAATTGCAGATTACGGGAAAACAAAAAAATTATGATATTCTGTTGAACGGTATTGGCGCAGGAAAATACGAGGGCATTTTGCAGGCCCTGGAAGGTGGCGATTATTCGTATGCCGGCGTTGCCCATTTCAATAATCGCGTCATCGGCGCCGACAGCGGTCAATTTTCAGTGGAAGATTTTAATCTGGAATTCCTGCAAACCAGGCTGAATGAACCGCTACTGCAGCAGTTGGCAGCAAAAACGGGTGGCCGATATTTTTCAGCCGCCAATTACGATTCGCTATCCGCTCATTTGGCATTTCCAGATCGCATTAGCACGGAGGTCAAAGAGATCCCGCTCTGGAACCAGTTGCTGTTATTGGTATTGGTGATTGTCTTGCTGGCTGCCGAATGGTTCATCCGCAAGCGGAGTGGCATGCTGTGATTGGCCCCTGAATAGAACAATCAATCCCGCCTCGATGACGGCGGCCAGAAAAAGCAACCCCAGAATAAGTTTTAGATAGATTGCCAGGCTGGTTTTAACAACAAAGCCAAGCGCTGTGGGCTGTTGGATAAGAGTCAAGCCAATCCTTATGCTCAACGCCAGACTGAGCCACGCGGCTGGCAACTCGAAGAGCGTATGCGGTGCTAAAAACATTGCTCCCAGGGTTTTAAATCCCCCTTCCTGATAAGCGATAATGCCGACATTTAATCCAAGAACAACCGCAGCAATAAAGGGTACCACTACCCCAAAACCGATGCAGAGATTGAACAGCAGAGACGTGGTATTGAGCATAAAAATTACCAGGCACAACCGCCAAAAGCTCGGCTCCGTGGCCATGAAGCGTTTGAGCCTGCTCCAAACCCAGTTCGGGTACCACAGCAAAATGGTAACTTGCTTCTTCACGGCGATCGGGGACAACATTACACCCACAACAAATAACATTATCGCTAATAACAAAAGCCCGGGGCTAATCAAAGAAAGGACCTGCTGAAGTATTTGATTCATAACAGCCAATAATTTAAAAATTCCTTTATCGCTTCATGCCTAGCCGGGTGAGAAATAATAGCAGGAGTTAATTCAGATCCAACGCATAGCAGTAGCGTTTGAGGCCATCAAATAGCGGCTCATCTCTAACGCTCGGTCTCGGGTATCATTGCCAGCACCCGGGGAGCTATTCGATGCGCGCCAATTGGAAATCACCGACGCCCGATTTGTCCTCAAAGATGAAGCGCCGCTGCAAATGGGCATAATACCAGATCTCAAATGGCGGCAAATTCAACTGTTCGTTATGGCGTTCAACATCGGTGGGGGGGCCGTATTTGATGTAGATGCCGCCACGATCGGTTTTCCAACCTTCTTTATCAATGGAATTGACCGTGAAATGCTGATTCACAAAATCGACCCGGCGATAAAATTCCTCCTGCAATTCGTTCCGATCCGTGCCCGGCGTGGGATCACGCTGTTTCCAGAATTGATTGAGCCAGCCTTGCTGTTCATTTGCCGGCAACCTTTCCAGTGATCGGAATTCGTTGTCGGGAATAAATTCCTTCAGCGCTTCGATGGCCATGCGGATATTCGATTTGGCTAAGTTATACTGTTTCCAGTTGGCTGAGAATCGGCCCCGCGTGCTAAGTTCCTTGTCCCGCTGCTTCACCTGAACAAAGACGACATAACGTCCCGGCTGGTTAATCAATTTTTTGATATCCAATTGATATGGAATAATTCGCCGCTGCGGAAACAAGGTCTCGCCGCCGTGAACTATCACTCGTTCCATGCCATCGAAAATGGTGAAATTTAACTGTACTGAATCGGGGGACATTATCGGATATATTTCCCAATAAGCCCAGAATGCCGAGTCGGCATGCTCATCATGATGTTCCAGATTGGGAATTAGCTCAATAATTTGGTTCAGCGAATCCTTGATCACACGCTGAGCAAATAGGATTTCGCTGAGTGACAGTCGAGTGATTCCCAATGTCTTCACCTGGATCATTTTTTCGCGATGCAGGCTTTTTTGGGTATCATAATCAGTCAAATCGATGGTCAGTTTGTAATCGCCAGGAATGACATCAAACGCGATTTGCGATCGATTGGTGAGCTCCTGGTCGTTGGTGGCCTCGAAGTTAGCGACGGAGATTTTGCGGCTGCCGGTAGATTTTTCGGCAATAACATTGCCCTTTTTATCCAGCACCCTAACCTGAAGGTCGTAAGTGGCGGTAAAATTTCCCTGGCGTCCTTTTATGAACTGCAGAATGTCATTCGCAAAAGCGGTGTATACGGTTAAGCGGGCCAGCGTACTATCATCAGGGGACATGAAGACAAACGATTCATATAAAAACAGCGGGCTGCTAAAAATATCCGCTGGCTTTGAGGCACGAAGCGGCGTCCGTTGGCCGAAGGCCCAGCTTCCCATCATTACTGTGGCGATGACAACGCAAATCAGCTTTTGGATGAGTTTTAAGGACATGTTTTATTTCTACCTTTCCTGTGGCTACTCCGGGAGTATTGAATGGTGAGGCACACGGTTTAGTGAACAAAGCAACCACCGGTGCACCATGCCGCAATAGAGTTTGAATTAGAATTCGGGGCCCAACGAGAAATAATAATATGGGCCGCGCGTATAGTTCGCAATATCCGATGTCCAGGCAACATCGAACCGCAGCACAAAAAAGCCCAGGTTCATGCGAGCGCCAATGCCATAGCCCAAAAAAATGTCTTGTAGCGCGGGCCAGCCATCATCGGCCATCCGGACGCCACGAAAATCGTTGCCATACCAGGCGGAACCGATATCGGCAAACAGTGCCCCGCCGATGTTCTGGAAGCCAATGGGCAGTGGCCAACCCATCATAAAATATCGGATCATCGGAAAACGAAACTCCAGATTGTTGAGCACAAAGCGATCGCCGACTCGTTCATAGTAGTAACCACCACGCATGGGCAATTCGAAGGTGCTAAAGTAGATGTCATCCATATTGCGCACCCGGAGGCCGTTTCGGGTTTTGTAATTGAGCCAGCCCGAATTGCCACCCAGGAAAAAATTCTGTGCTTGCTGGCCTTCGCTGACGCCACCGGATAGGCGATAGACCAGATTGTTTTCCCGGCCGATTTTAAAATATTTGCGATAGTCCAGTCGTAGAGTAAGAAAGTTGACACCATTGGCGCCGAAACCAGGGCTATAGGTCAGGCCTAGCTGGTAGCGGTTGCCATTGATGGGGCCGGTATACCCCCAAAGCACAGTATCGTTGACCAATGCTAAATTGGCTAACAGCAATCGCCGTTTATCAGTGGGGACTCCGCGCCATTCGATATAATCGCGATCAATAGCCAGATAACTCAGCCCGGCATCGACTCGCCTGAATTTTGAAAACGGATGAGACGCAAATAAATTAGCACCATAGTTTCGATCTCGCACCCAACCAATATCATAGTCATAAATCAGAAAATAGTAGGCATAATGAAACGCACCAATCCCAATATCGGTTTGTCGCGGCAAATAGAAATAGGCCAATTCGAAATTGGAATTACGCAGGTCGTAAAAGAGATTGGTGTAGATATTGATGCGATGATTTCCGAGCACGTCAGACAGCGCAATTTGGGTCATGCCCTGGACGCCAAAAAATTGGCTATAGCTGGCAGCTCCGGAAATGATGTCCGGTGAAAATTTGATTTTATATTGGCTGATCTTGTATTCCCCTGTGTTTGACTTATAATCGCTGGAATCCAGGAAGACCGATTTTTTCGGTAGTTCGGACTCGATTTTGCCCTGCTCGAAATTTTTGTCAAACACAAAATGGCGGAATTGGTGCTCTTCGTTATCATCAAGCACTTCCTCTGGTGCTCGCTGGGCCAAATGGTAGCGTTCCTTGAATGCATCATGGCCATATTTGGCCACGAAATTGGTCTCTTTCAGTTTGATCGCTCCTGGAGCGTTGTCCAATGGATTTCGAAGAAGATAAATATCATAGCCGGCATTATAGAAAGATGCAAAGGCCAATTTTTTTTCGTCACCCTGCCAGGAGAGGTTAAAAATGCCGGAGATGACATTGGTTATGGGATAGTAAATACCTGAGTTCAGATCATGCATGAAGATATTAAAAATGCCGTTCTGATCGCTAATATAGGCCAGTCGGTCGCCTTTTGGGGAAAAGACCGGGGATGCTTCCAAATTGGGCGTATTGGTGATGCGCTGCAATTGCCGGCTCGCGACATCGAGAAGATAGACATCCAGATTGCGAAAGCCATGCTCAAATAGATCGTTCATCGTTGCAGTGGAGTCGGCATAAAAATCGCCTCGATCGCTAACAAAGGCGAGCGATTTGCCATCGGGGGACCATTGGGGCTGCAAATCGCTGGCGACGTCGTCGGTGAGTTTAACCAGTTGTTTGGTTTTCAAATGATAGGAATAAATGTCGCCCTGGCCATTCTTGATCCCCATGAACGCAATTTCCTCACCGTTAGGCGACCAACTCGGCGTAAAAATTCCATCCAGATCCAGTTGAATGACATTGATGATCTTTCGCTTTTTCACATCGACGATATGCATTACATCATCGCCCATGGATTTGGCCGCAAAGACGATAAATTTGGAGTCCGGCGACCAACTGATGCCGGCGCGCAGCCAGTGCAACTCTTCCAGATCGCCGGATTGTTGGCCACTGACCAATTTGGCGAGAATGCGTCCGTCGATGGCGCTCATCAGGTAAATATCAAAATAGCCCGAACGATCGGATAGGAAGGCAATTTTATCACCTTTGGGCGACAGGGCTGGACCGCTATTAACGAAATTATGCCATTTGGTATGATCGGTCAGTCGTCGGGCAATTTCTTCGGGTTCTTTGCGATCGGCAATGTCGGGCCAGTATTCCCGCTTCAGATGCATGTGCCACTTTTTGGTTAGCTCCCTTTCGTCGATACCAATCGCTTGCTTGAGGCCTCGTTCGACGCTTTTGTTGACTTTGATCTTACCCAGCAGTTCGCCGATCTTTTCGCCTCCGTATTTTTGCTCGAGATAATATAGCACTGACTGACCGCCTTTGTAAGCCATAAAGCCATCGAGATAATCGACCGGCGACACATAGCCATTAAGCGTGGCATCCCGCATGAACATGTCGCTCTCGGTATCCCAGCCGCGGCTTTGATATTCAGCTAGACCTTCGATCAGCCAGAGGGGCAGTTGCAATCGGGCCATGCCGGTAATGATCGATTGCACGCCGGCACCATAGACCATCTGCAGCATCACCGCATGGGTGAGTTCGTGATGGATCACATGACGAAATTTCTCCCATTCGCCTTCATAAGGCACTACCACCCGATTTTTGAAAAATTCTGTGAAGCCGCCTACCGATTCTTCAGGGGGATTGAGATCGATATTGGTTTGTTGAAAATCGTTGTGACTGTTGTGGGTAATGATCATGATCCGATCGACCAGATCATAGCGCAAATTTTTTTTCAACTGCTGGTAGCTGGCCTCAGCCACTTCCGCAGCAAATTCGGCAATTTTTTCTCCGCCATCAGTGAAATAAATATCGAAGTGCTCGGACTGGATATATTGCCAGTTAAATAGATCATATTGTACTTTATTCTTGCCAAAGTACTGAGCGCTCAATACCCATGGCGAAAATATGATTATCACAATTGAGAACAGAATCCACCTTCTCATACCATTCTCCTGATAAAAAATCCAATCGCTCCCAGACAATAGCCAGGCAATTGGATGACTGTTTATCTGGTCAACAGCAGATGCTTGATATCGCCTGACGTTCTTGCCGAAAATCTGCTGTATCCAACCAGAACTATGGTGCTTTATTTAACGACCTCATGGTGAATTTGTTCAGCCACGAATTTTTAGACTCAGGCATAATCAATAGATTGTTCGTTATCCCGATAGCTCTATCTTATGGCTAATTTTTGTTCTTTTGCTTGGAAGGCGGTGTTGGTCTTGCCTGCTGGGAGCCTGGTGGTCGACTACGCGTTTCAAGTTGCGGTTTCTTAGGCGGCGGTGTCACCTGTTTGACCGAACTTTCTGGTACTTTACGGAATTGATCGCCGACGGCCGGCCGTTGGGCGGCCGAGGATTGTCCTTTGTCCGGAAACGGCATTATTCTAGGGGATTCGGCTGGTGTGCCTTGCTGGAAACCCTGCAATAATGATTTGGCGACCACTCGCATATCACGATCACCGTTGTTGGCCATTTCATTCAAAATCGGCCGGGCGCGAGTATCGCCCAATTTGCCCAGACTCAGCGCGGCTTGATAACGCACATTGGTGTATGGTGATTGCAAATTCGACGCTAAAAAAGACAGATAGCTATTTTGCCCTTGCCGGATAAATTTCTCTGCCAGATCGATCTGGTGAATCAGGGCATCATCCACCCACGGGCTGCCTGGATATTTTTGAATCAGGCCTTCAAATGCAGCAAAGGCCATGGCATGTTTCCCCTGGTGTTCCAGAATATAGGCTGACCAAAACTCGCTGTCGTCGCTGTATTGGCTGTCGGGATATTTGAGCTTTAGCAATTCATAGCGACTGATCGCATCGTCATATTTCTGCTGAAACATCAGCGTCTTGGCTTCGCGAAATAGCGTTGAATCATCCTGAGCCTGAACTGGAATCGAAAAAATGAAACCTACGCCGATAGACCAAATGGCGATGTAACCGAACCATTTCATTTTTTTCACTCCTCATCGTTTGGCATTATATTGCTTGCTGTTTGAGCGATTTTATCTGCATCAAGAGATAATTATTTTTTAATTGCTGTTGAATTTGTATAAACGTCTCGATATCCGCTGGTGTCTCAATGTTGCATAGCTCCAGGAGAATAAGCTCCACCTGGTTGAGTAATTCGATCATCCGTTGGTCATCGGATTCCTGCGCTTGTTCTTTTAATAAAATTGTCTTCTGAACCAGATATTTGTATTTAGCCGATTGGATCAGATTGTGGATCACCATTTGATCCGCAACCGGATCAAGGTTGTCCACATCCAGCAGTACCATTTCCGTTTCCTGAAGGTAATTCTGCAACAAGGACGGTTCGACTGACAATGATGCGCCAAGGCGCACATATCCATTAGAGGCGGTGAAATCTGCCGGTTGTCCAAAAAAGATGCGACCCAAGAAAATTCCCACGACCAGAATGACAACAGCTTCAGCCAGACGCCAGGTGAGCGACGGTTGCAGCAGCACCCGTTCGATAACGCGCTCCCAGAACCGCTTGCGATCGTGCACCGACGGTTGAAACGTCTGCGCCAGTTGGCGATGGTAGTCGTCGAGCAGTTTTCGGTCTGGCGCAGGACGGCGATATTTATTAAGGGCCTGCTCTGTTATCTTCAACGCCTGTAAGTTCTCCTGGCATCTCGCACAGTGAGTCAGATGATCTTCAAACATCGCCCGTTGGACTGGCAGCATTTCATTAAAAAAATACTCGACCACAGCCGTGGCATGTTCACATTGTCTCATCGTTCATCCTTCAGCTTCTTTCTCAATTTTAATATCGCCCGCAACAGATGTCCCCGCACTGTCACTGGATCGCAGCCAAGAATTTTGGCAATCGCATCGGTGCTCTGGTCATGAAAATATTTCAAGACGAACGCCGCTCGTTGCTGCGGCGATAGTTGCGCCACATTGTGTGAGATCAACTCCTTGAGATCAGCTTGTTCTACTTTGTTCGCAATTGCCGCATCTGGATCGATCACATGCTCCCAGGCGGAGGTGAATTCTTTGTCCCGTGGCGTCTGATCCATAAAAACAGCCCGTCGCCGTTTCTGGCTGCGTTGAAAATCGATGGCCGCATTGGTGGTAATTCGATAGAGCCAGGTGGAAAAGGTGGCCTCATCCCGAAAATAAGCAATATTTCGGAACGCTTGCAAGAAAACATTTTGCGCCACATCCTGGGCATCCACATAATTGCCGATCAAATCGAAAGCCAGATACAGAACTTTGTTCTGATATTTTTTTACCAGTTTCCCAAATGCCTGCCGATCACCTTGCTTGGCCTGGGCGACGAGTTTTCGATCTGGATCGTCCATAGCACTTTCTGATCTATTGACGGCTGAAACAGAACCGCCGTTTAACATTATTCTTATTATGCATAAAATACCTGAGGCTTAAGATACGAAATCTCTAACTAATTCGCAAACTGATTTTTTGGAATTGTTCACAATCACTGTTCACTGCTTTCCAATAGCGCCAGGAATTGCTAGTTTTAGAGGCTTCTGATTGATTCATCCGGCAGCGTGCAATATCCTCAATGGACATATTGAAGAGCGGAAAATATCCGATTGACTTACAACTGGGCGCATGTGATATGTTACATTTGAATTTTTATTCCGATCAGCTAAATGGCGGAGAGGAATCTGGCTATGGAGCAACTCCTGAGTTTACAGAATTAGTTCTGCCATCTATCAAATTGCCTCAACCTTAATAGCCCGAATATTAGCATATTATTTATCCATAATCGCTTATTTTTTGCCCGTTTGAAATTTTTGATCTCGATGCAGGATAAGGCAATAAGGTTTTGGGGCTGGGGTCTTTTTATGCTACTAAGGTTGCAGAAACAAAATTAGTTTTTTTATAATTACCTATTATCCCATTGTGTTATTGCTATTCCATTATTGTGGTTTAAGCCATCCGCCTTTTGGCAATTATAGGCGGCCAAAGCGTGGTTTTTCATGATGAGCGAACCACCAGTCGATGGGTGAATTCTCAGAAAAACCTTGTTTGCCCTGGGATTCGCTGAGGTTGACGCCCAGGGCTATCTGGCAGATCGAAATGACCTACAAATATAAACTACTTTATGCTCTCTGTAATAAAACACGATAAAATTTCTGTCTCCCCAAAGCGACCTTATTGCCACATATATAAATAACCGAACTAATTGCTATGTCGGACAGAGCTCGCCGGATTGCTTGATAACTTCCCCGCACCACTCAATCCACGATCTGAAGAGCCCCGAGGTGAGAAGGCCGCTGCTACGCTTTAATTGAATCGACCCAGGACCTCCTGTTGCTATTGACCAAAAGTTGATCCGGCCCTCGACGAATTTTTGTATATATTCAGGCAGGTGGATATTTCCCCTTGATTTTCAATACAGTTTTGTATAAATTTATTTCGAGGGTAAACCGTTTCCCCAAAACATCAGGTGATTTTTATCAATGGGCATACTCATTTCAGTTTTATCGGGTTTTGTGATCGCCGCTTTTGTGCCACTGTTTTATAAATTTGCCAAAGCAAAGATCGGCTGGGTGATCGCGATGGTACCACTTGGCGCGCTGGTGTACTTTTTCAGTTATGTTCCCCAAATCTGTCGTGAAGATTGCCAGCCTCTTGTGTTTACTTATCGCTGGATTCCGAGCTTGGGCATCAATCTCTCGTTTTATCTGGACGGCCTAAGTTTGCTCTTTGCCTTGCTGATCAGCGGGATTGGTGCGCTGATCATGATTTATGCCGGCGGCTATTTGAAAGACCATGCCGCGGTGCACAAATTTTATATCTATATTCTGTTGTTCATGAGCTCGATGCTTGGTGTGGTGCTCGCCAATAATATGATCTGCCTGTTCATCTTTTGGGAACTGACCAGTTTTTCATCCTACATGTTGATCGGATTTTATCATGAAAAAGAAGCATCGCGCTGGGCAGCATTGCAGGCGTTGCTGGTGACAGGCCTGGGCGGTCTGGCATTGCTGGCCGGAGTTTTGTTGATCGGCAGCGCTGGCGATACCTATGAATTGTCTCATTTTTTGAGCAATAAGATCAATCTCAACGACCATCCGCTGTACCTCCCCATGTTGTTGCTCATGCTGCTGGCCGCTTTCACGAAATCTGCCCAGGTGCCGTTCCACTTTTGGCTGCCTGGCGCCATGGAAGCACCAGCACCGGTGAGCAGTTATCTGCACTCCGCCACCATGGTCAAGGCAGGCATTTATCTATTGGCCAGGTTCAATCCCATCCTCGGTGATACCATGGCCTGGCACTATCTAATCACCCTGGCCGGCGCGGCCACGATGCTGGTTGGTGCACTGTTGGCGTTGCCGCAGACGGATTTGAAGAAATTGCTTGCCTACACCACGGTCAGCGCACTCGGCACGCTGGTGATGTTGCTGGGGCTGGAAACCCAGCCGGCGGCTGAAGCTGCCATCATCTTTTTATTGGTTCATTCGCTGTATAAAGGATCGCTGTTTATGGTGGCAGGATCCATTGATCATGAAACCGGAACTCGCCAAACCACAAAGTTGAGCGGATTGCTGAAGTACATGCCATTCACTGCCGTTGCCGCCTTTTTAGCCGCCTGTTCCATGTCTGGCTTTCCGCCGCTGCTGGGGTTCATTGGCAAAGAGTTGCTCTACGAGGCCAAAATCCAGGCACCCAGTGCTGCCTGGGTCATTACACTAACGGGTATCATCGCCAATGCAGTGAACGTCACCGTTGCCATTGTGGTTGGCATGCGCCCATTCATCGGCAAAAGAATCGAAACGCCACAACTGCCGCACGAGCCGCCCCTTTCGATGGTGATCGGTCCGGCTGTTCTATCGCTCCTTGGTCTGATACTGGGCCTATTCCCCTGGCTGATTTCAAAATCCATTGTTTCCTCAGCCGTGAGTGCCATTCGGGCTCAATACGCCATCATCCACCTGCAAAACTGGCATGGTATCAATGTAGTGTTCCTGTTAAGTGTTTTCACAATTGCTGTCGGCATCGCCTTCGTTGGAATCAGACGGTGGTTTCAATTGACGGTTAGTAAACTTCCTTCCGGTAAATCGCTGACTCCAACAGTTCTCTTTAAACAAAGCCTGGACAACCTGCTGAAATTTGCTGGGCTGCAAACTCGCTTTTTGCAAAGCGGCTATCAGCGCGATTATCTGATCACTGTCATCATCTTTGCGGTGGGGCTAATGCTGTGGCAACTTGTACGCGCTGGCAATATTGATCTGGCGCTTCATTTTTCTGATTTGAAGTTTTTTGAAATTGCAGTGGTATTACTCATGGCTATGGCGACTCTGATGGCGATTTTCACCTCTTCCCGCATCGCTGCTATTGCAGCGTTGGGCGTGATTGGGTATGGCATCGCGCTGATTTATGTTATGTACGGTGCGCCCGACCTGGCGCTAACCCAACTGGTGGTAGAAACATTAACCGTAGTCCTGTTTATGCTGGTGGTCTATCATCTGCCAGTATTCAAAAGGCTTTCGCCGTCACGCCATCGCCTCCGGGATGCGCTAATCGCCGTCCTGGCAGGAACAATCATGACAACCATGGTGTTGATCGCTCAGAAGATCCAATTGCAGCCATCTATTTCTTCCTATTTTGCTGAAAAAAGCGTGGCTATAGCCCACGGTCGCAATATTGTCAATGTCATTCTGGTGGACTTTCGCGCCATCGATACGCTGGGCGAAATCACCGTGCTCGCCACTGCAGCCATTGGCATATATGCGATGTTGAAATTAACCATCCCGAGGAAAAAGGAATAAATGGATTCTCTCATTTTGCAGATAGCCGCCAGACATCTACTGCCTATTTTTGTTATCTATTCTATCATCATCCTGTTCCGAGGTCATAATGCTCCCGGCGGAGGGTTTGTGGCTGGCCTGCTGATTGCCGCAGGATTCATCGTGTACGCCATTGCTTATGGCGTCGATCGCGTCCGATCCAAGATTAGATTCGATCCGCGTACATTTATTGGGATCGGTCTCTTGCTTGCTCTGCTGAGTGGCCTACCGTCGCTGGTCAAAACCAAACCATTTACCACCATCGAATTCGGCGAATGGAAAATACCATTGCTGGGCAAAATTGCCTTGAGCACTCCGCTAATATTTGATTTGGGAGTGTATTTGGTCGTTAGCGGAGTGCTGCTGATGATTATCCTCACACTTTCGGAGGAAAAATAATTGGAATCGCTGATCGCTATTCTCATTGGTCTGCTTTATGCCGCAGGCCTCTATTCGATACTTCGCCGTAGTTTAATGAAGTTGGTTATCGGACTGATCCTCATCAGTCAGGCCACCAATCTGCTCATTTTTGATGCGGCTGGCCTAATTCGAGCGAAACCACCACTGGTGCCAGAGGGATTGTTAGTGCCAGCCGAGCCCTATGCGGATCCGATTCCACAAGCATTGATCCTCACCGCCATTGTCATCAGTTTTGGCGTGCTGGCCTTTGTGCTGGTGCTCATGCATCGGACTCACAAGGCGATCGGGACCGATGATCTGGATGAGATGAGAGGAACGGATTCATGAAGACATTGATCATTTTGCCGGTAATCGTTCCCTTCGCCACTGCGGTGATCTTGCTGCTGGCGCAGCGCTGGCAAAAATCGCAATGGACAATAAGCATGATTGGCGCCGCAGCCCAACTAACCATTGCTATCCTGTTATTAAAATTTGTGCGGGAAGAAGGGATTCAAGCCATCCAAATCGGCAATTGGGAAGCACCGTTTGGGATTTCATTCGTGGTCGATCTCCTCGGCGCGATAATGGTGGTGCTGGCGGCGTTAATGGGATTGTCGGTCACCATTTACTCTTATGCCGACATTGATGCCAAACGGCAATCATTTGGTTATTTCGCGTTGCTGAATATTTTGCAAATGGGGGTCTGCGGCGCATTTCTGACCGGTGACGCCTTCAATCTCTATGTCTGGTTCGAAGTGATGCTGATGTCATCCTTTGTACTCATGGTTTTGGGAGGCGAGCAAGCGCAGATGGAGGGTGGCGTGAAATATGTTACGCTGAATTTGCTTTCCTCGGCTTTGTTTTTGACCGGGTTGGGGATACTTTACGGAGAAGTCGGCACGCTAAACATGGCTGATCTAGCCGTCAAATTGAGCCAATCGCCTCACTCGAACTTGATCAATATTACGGCCATGCTGTTTTTTAGCGCATTCGGCATCAAAGCCGCAATTTTTCCGCTATTTTTCTGGCTGCCGGCTTCTTACCATACGCCTCCGGCTGCGGCCTCAGCCATTTTCGCTGGCCTCCTGACCAAGGTCGGCGTCTATGCCCTGATCCGAAGCTTCACGCTGTTCTTTACCCAGGATGCCAGCTCTAATCACACCTTAATTTTGATCCTGGCCGGCTTGACCATGGTCACCGGCGTGCTGGGCGCTGCTTCGCAATTTGAATTCCGACGCATTTTATCGTTTCATATCATTAGCCAGATCGGCTACATGATCATGGGGCTGGGCTTATTCACAGGGCTGGCTCTGGCCGGCTCTGTCTTGTATTTAATCCATCATATTGTGGTAAAGACCAATTTGTTTCTCCTCAGCGGGGTAGTGGATCGGCTGATGGGAACCTACAATTTAAAAAAATTGGGCGGGCTCTATCAAACCTATCCTCTGCTGGCGCTGCTGTTCATCATTCCCGCTTTTTCGCTGGCCGGCATCCCGCCGCTATCCGGATTTTGGGCTAAATTTATCCTCGTCAAAGCGGGATTAGAAACCGGACAATATTTCATTGTATTCATAGCACTAATAGTAAGCATCCTGACATTATATTCGATGACTAAAATCTGGAACGAAGCCTTCTGGAAAAAAGCACCCGCTTCGCCTTCAGATGTAGCGTATGAGCATAAATTGAATCTGTCAAAATTGGATTGCGCTTCATTGGTTCTGCCGATTGTGTTGCTGGCGTTGATAACTTTTTGTATCGGCTTATACCCTGAGCCTTTCATTGCACTTGCCCAGCGCACGGCTGAACAATTAATAAATCCATCGGAATATATCCATGCTGTTTTAGGAGTCGGAAAATGATAACAAAGCTGGTCGTAAAATTTATTCGCATCATTGGATTTCTGATCTTCTATATCCGAGAAGTGATATTGGCTAATTTTCGCATTGCCTATGACATCATCTCACCTCGCTATCGCATTAAACCCGGCATTATAGCTATTCCCCTGAAGGCGACCACTGATTGGGAGCTTTTAATGCTCAACAACCTCCTCACCATGACTCCGGGCACCTTGAGTCTGGACATCTCAACAGATCGCCGAGTTATTTATATTCATGCGATGTATGTCACTGATCCGGAGCAGATACGGCTCGAGTTTAAATCTGGCATTGAGAAAAAAATTTTGGAGGTATCTCGATGAATTTTTCGCCAATAGCTGGGGCATCATCCATTTCTCTGACGCTGATGATGCTCTCCTTTTTTCTGACCTTTCTGCGCCTTGCCCGGGGGCCCAGCGCCCCCGATCGGATTGTAGCGCTGGATCTGATTGCCATCATTACTATAGGCACAATTGTCAGTTTCATATTTTTGACCGGCGAGGTGGTTTTTCTCTATGCTGCGGTGGTGCTAGCGCTGGTCGCTTTCCTGGGAACCGTGGCGTATGCCAAATTTTTGGAAAGGAGATCGTTATGATTAGAGAATGGATGGCGGCCTTGTTCTTGATTTCTGGCAGCATTTTCATGTTCCTATCCGCACTGGGAACGCTGCGATTTCCCGACCTATTCACCCGGATGCATGCAGCGACCAAAGCGTCATCCTTTGGCATCGGTTTGATGCTAACCGCGTGCATGGTCTATTTTTCTGATGGCTGGGCGGTGGGACAATCGTTATTGATCATCATCTTCATCTTTCTAACCGCGCCTGTGGGTTCGCACATGATCGGCCGGGCAGCCTATCTGCTCAAGGTGCCCTTATGGGAAAAAACAGTGGTTGATGAATTATGCAATAAATACAACCTGAACGACAAAAGCCTGGCTGGCGTTGAGCCGGAATTTATTCATCAAGCCACGAAAGAAGACGAATTTCTCGAATGAACATCTCTGAGCAGCAAGACTTCAAATATCAAGAACGCTTCAAATAAATCATTCATTCGCGTGTAATGAATTAATTGAACCTCCTTAACATTGTCCTTTTCAAGGCGATAACTTGTCATTCAATCCATTACTTGCCTGAAGGCCCTTGCGTCAGATGAATGGACTGCTTGCGCTGATCAATTGCTTCGATGGATTATTACCATATTCGCTCTCTGACCATCAGGAATCAGTTCATTTTATAAACATTTTTTTAGTATCAATCCCATCACCGCCAGAATCCACGCCAAATTGATCGAACCGACCCACCAATAATACAATCCACCAACCTTCCCTGTTTCTTTGAGCGCCATATTTTTATATTGATAGACATATTTGGGAATAAAAAGTCGCAACAAGAGAAAATTGATTTCAGGACGTGAGATAGACAAACATGACCATTTTATTATCAAAGTATCGCTATTCGCAATGATAGTATTTCAGTAATAATTGATTTATTTTATCTCACGTCCTAAACCTTTCGTTTTTGCAACTCAGAAATGATGATCATCGTGATGCCCACATTGAAAAGAACACAAAAAATAGCCAGATATAAAAAGAGGTGGAATAAGTTCATGGTTATGTACTCCCATTTTTTATGAAATTGGACAAGTAGATCATAGAGAGATAATCTTTTTGAAATTTTTGCTTGACATTTATTCAGAATCAGTTATATTATAAAATGCTGGAAGTTGACTTCCAATATCATCTAAAAATATGAAAACAGGAGTGCAATGCTTTTATGCATTGCATGCGGTGCATAAAAGCATTGCACTCCGATCAATTAGCCAGAAAAGCACTTCGTGCTTAGTATAATTAAAAGATATGCTATTGTAATGAACACGTGACACTCTTATCAGGTATTGCTTTTATGTTGTTAATGATATTGGAATCGCTCTCTTTGCCATCAAATTGAACCCTCTCGATCCTCGAAAAGCTTTTTAAATATTGACAGAATTTTCGTAGGATCTAATTCCGAGATTTCCCCTACTTTTCCAATGAATCGACTTTTATTAAAAGATTTAACTTGATCCAGTAACACAACAGAACCCAGGTATAACCGATTTAGCTGAGGGGACATTCAAATCAATCGTTTGTTTGTGCCTTGCTGGATATTGGCAAAACAATTACCTTATTTCGGTATGGCTCCGTCTGAATTATTAATCCAGGTCGACTCTTTTTGGTTTCAAAACCGACACCCGGTTCAAACTGAACAAAGAATATTTCACCTTGCTTCATGGGTAGCGATCTCATAATAGTAGGTTAACTCTTCATCTGCGGGGACACAATTGTTTTCCGCATCCAACTTAAAATGGTCTTGAGCAGAAGCTTTCTCCCATACTATTTCTTTTTCTGGCATTTTTGAAAAACCGACCAGAACCAGATGAACATAAGAATTTCCTGGAAGAGGTAACTTTTCAGTCGGCACGAAATGTCCTTTTTTATAATTGGCTGAAATCGGTTTGGCAATAATGAACTCTTACCTCGCTGAATTTAAAATTTGACTTTTTAAAATTTGACTATTTTCAATATGACTCAGTTTGCCATGAAATTCAGTTATTCTTTTTCTCAATTTTGCCATAAAGCTAATCGTGAAAAAGTTTGATGAAAATAATTCATTTATCAGATACTCATATCCCTGATTTTCTTATCCTATCAATTAACCTGTTTAACTGACCAACCAGATAAATTGGCAGAGAAATCAATGTCACCTCAACAGCTTCTGCACGATGGTTTTGTTGAATTTTATGCGACACCTTCTGGATTGACGGTAAATTTAAATCAAAACGAATGGCGAGTGGTGCGTGTTTTTCAAATACAAACTGAAACAGCGACTTCAGCGAACCACTTTTGCCCGATTTAACTTCAACGGGCAGGATTAAATCGCCTCGTGAAATAACGTAATCGACTTCAGCGTTGCCCGTTTTTTGTTCACGAATCCAATAATGCAAGCTCGGCGCCTCCTGTCCATTGTTCAGATAAAGCAGATGCTGTCCGATAAACTGTTCGGCGATCGAGCCTTCGTTGATCAATTTGCGCTCGTCCATGGAATTCAGCGCCAGCCAGTCCAATCCGCAAACCCGATTCATGAGACCAACATCCACAAATAGCAATTTAAATTTTGAGAAATCCGCCTGGGCATTTAATGGGATTCCCGAACAACTGGAATGATAAACTGGCGTGATCAAGCCCGCTTTGGTGAGCAAATCCACCGCTATTTTTATTTCACGAGCTTGATCGTCTCTGGATATATTACTGTATTTTACTTTTTCGCCGACAGCAGATGGCACATAATTGAACACTCGATGCAACCTGATCAAATTATTTTGCCTGACGTATTTGGAAAAATCATCTTTGTAAGTTTCAATAATGGATTGATGAACACTGGTGGCTTCCGTTAATTGATCGGTTTGAATATATCTGAAAATAGCTTCGGGCATGCCGCCGATGAATAGAAACTCCCGCTGTTTTTCTAATAGTTGCTTATGAACGGTTTGCGGTAGTGGGGTTGCCAGATCAAAATTGTGAATGTAATCCAACAATCTGCTATCTTTTTCGAGCAAAAATTCCTCAAACGTCATGGGCCCCAGATACAGATACTCTATTCTCCCCACAGGCATGGAAAAATTGTGCCTGGACAGGGCAAATTCAAGCAATGATCCCGCTGCGATAACGGGAAGCTGGGGATATTCTTCATAAAAATAGCGTAATGCCTGCAACGCCCAGGGCGTCGCCTGGATCTCATCAAGAAAGAGCAATGAATTGGGGGCTAATATAGTTTTGCCAGTCAAGCCTTCGATTTCTCGAATAATGCCTGGGATGTTAAAGGTTTTGAAAATTACATCCAGCTCAAGGTGCTTTTCAAGATTAACCTCAATTAAATTTAAGTTGCCATCTTGAGCAAAATTGCGCACCAAGGTCGATTTGCCGACCTGCCTGGCGCCTCGAATAATGAGCGGCTTCCGATAGGGATTAGCCAGCCATTTTTTTAATGTTCCTTCAGCATATCGTTTCATGATCAAAACAACGCCTTATTTTGTGCATACGTTGAATATTTTAACCCCTTGTTTTGTGCAATGTCCCAATATATACAATAAAATTTAAAAATCAATGAAAAAAATTTCAACTGACAAATTATAATACCTCACGCCAAAACGCAAAGACGCCACGAAACCAATTTTTCAAAATCTTTGCGGCTTAGCGTCTTGGTGTGAGAAATTAAAAATCATCGTCTAAAAATAAATCCAACTACTGCCAGAATCCACGCCAAATTGATTTATCCGACCCACCAATAATATAATTTTCCAAGCTTCCCAGTTTCTTCCAGCGTGATCTTTTTTTATTGATGGACATATTTGGGAATAAAAAGTCGTAGCAATAAGAAATTAATTTTGGTTTTGCGCTTTTGCAACTCAGAAATGATGATCGTCGTGATGACTACATTGAAAAGAATACAAAAAATCGCTAGGTATTAAAGAGGTGGAATAAGTTCATGGCTATGTACTCCAATTTTTTATGAAATTGGACAAGTAGATCATAGAGAGATAATCTTTTTGAAATTTTTGCTTGACATTTATTCAGAATCAGTTATATTATAAAATACTGGAAGATGACTTCCAATATTATATAATTTTATGAGAAGAAAGGCCAATATGAATTTATTAAAATACAATCGCCACTGGGAAAAAGATTATCGCTATCCTTACGAAAAACATCGGGCAATCTTCGGACAATTAATCAATCAGCTCAATAGCCGACAGATCATTGAAATTTCAGGTTTGCGCCGAACTGGCAAAACGACGTTGCTTTTTCAGATTGTGAATCATTTAATGGATCAGAACCACAATCCATTTTCGCTCTGGTACTTTACCTTTGATGAAGAAAGGCCGAAGCTGGAAGAATTACTCGATACTTTTTCCAAACAAACCCAGCTCGATATTAAGAATGAAAAAATAACTATCTTCCTGGATGAAATTCAAAAATTGCCAGAATTTCAGAACCAGTTGAAAGTCTATTATGATTTGTACCCGAATTTAAAATTTTTTATCTCTGGCTCAACGTCACTCTTCATCAGGAAAAAATCCCAGGAAAGCCTGGCGGGTCGAATAAAAAGCTTGTTCCTGAATCCCCTCAGTTTTGAAGAGTATTTATTATTCACCAATAGCCTGCATCTTCTGGATAATCCCCTCATTTTTAAAGCTGAAATTGAGAAGCAGTTTGAAATTTATCTGACTAATCAGTTTATTGAAAGTATCTCATTTCCTGACATCAATTCCAAAAAAGACTATTATATTGGGATCATGAAAAAGATCATTTTTGAAGACATCCCTGCCATTTTTGCAGTGAACAATGTCGAAGTTTTGTGGCAAATGATTCGAATGATCGCCCAACAACCAGGAATATACATCGATTATCAGAATTTAGCCAACGAGATCGGCCTCTCCAACAAAACGATTAGCGCCTATCTTTATTATCTTGAGGAATCCTTTCTCATTAAAAAGCTCTATAATTTTTCCCGCAATCGAATCACTTCGGAAAAGAAATTGAAACGCTTTTATTTGGCCTCCCCATCATTTAGCTGGGCGTTAACCGACTTTCTTGAAACTGGTCGCCTGGTCGAAAATTTCGTACCTTCCATAAAAAATTATCAATTCTTCTGGCGAGATCCTTACCATCACGAAGTTGATTTTATTGAACTCGAAAATAATCAGATCCTTCCGATAGAGATTAAATACAAAGAAACGATCCAATCCAAAGATATAAATAGCCTGCTGTTATTCTCCAAGAAATTTAACTGCAAAAAGGCAATTATTTTTAAAAAGGGCGTTGAAGAAAAATCAGCCTATTCTGATTCTCCTGGAGTTGAAATCATTGAAAAGCCTGTTTATAAAATAGCATAATTAAAAAAATCTCGCTTTGATTTCTGATTTATAAGAATCGGCAAGTTTCTTTACCGATTTTCATTGAAACTGTCAAGATATTTTTCCAGTTTTCATAGAGATTAGATTCACTAATCTCTCGCATCATAATTCTCTTCTTTTAAACGATCTGTTTGAAAAAATCATTGACAGCTAGGGCAAAAGAATCAGGATCACCATCAGAAGATTAAAGAACAAAATATTCCTGCTTTCAAATTCAGCCTGAATCAATCCGCTGAATTCGAAAGAGGAGTTAAAGGGCACGATAAAGATAGCAGCGAGTAAGATCGACAGGTTGGTCAGCAGGGCAATTTTATCCGAGCGGGGGGACAAGCGAAATGCCCAAATTTTATTGCTGAGAAACCAGCAGAAAAAAACAGGTTTGCCCCGAAGTTATAAGTTCTATAAAACATGATCTATGAAAGACACCGCACAGTCAATCATTCTTCTGGGAGCGGTTTCGATTGCGAGGACATCAAATCGTCACAAATTTCCTCGATCTCGTCTCGATATTTCTCTGGCGCCTCCAGGTGGCCCCAACCTTTTTGAAATTGATACAAGCCATTCAGAGCAAAGTCATGATAGGATTTGATAAAGTGCGGAATGTTGCGCTCCTTCAAAATGGCCTCCATGTGCCGAGCTTCGACTTCGTTTTCGAAGATGATGATTTTTACAAATTCTTCGTTCATGGTTTGATCCTTTCGTATTTTTACCCAACGGATAGTTGAACCCAACGGATTTTTTTATCATTTGGACTCATGTATCCCTTGGGGCGCGATGGCATGGCATTTATGAATCAAAAATCAGTTATAAATTTTTTCCAGGTAAGTCGTTTTGCCAGTATCCAGAATTTCTATAATAATTCGCTCTGTGGTCGATCCCACTCCTTTTATCTTTTGCAATTGTCCCCGCATCGAAGACAGGGGCTGTTTCAACTGCGAGATGGAATACGCAGCATAGCCAAATGGTGATGATCTGCCTTGAATCTTGCACAGATAATCAATATGACCCAATAGCACTTCCACCAGATCGTTTTCTTCTAAAATATCGCTGAACAGATGCAACGGCATCCGAATGGGGATATGATATGTCTGGGCGATAGGCAGCAAGGTCTGGTGAATCGAACGATAATAGCCATCAATCGCCTGCCCCCATTCGTTTGGTTGAAAGATATGCTGATAATCGGCAATTAATTCGGGATAATGATTTTTTAATACATTCAAAAAGTATTGTTTCTGCCTGCCGTCTTTCAGGGTCATGCCGCTGAAGATGATGTAATCGATGCCGATTTCCTTCGCTTTGCGAAAGACTTTTTCGATCTGCTCCGGCGTATCGGTGACGAAAGGAATCACAGGCATGAGAAATAGGCCACAGGGAATTCCAGCCTGCTTGAATTTAATGATGGTCTCCAGCCTGCAACTTGGCGAAGGAACACCAGGCTCGAAAATAGCGCTGATCTCATCATCCACCGATGAAAAGCTGAAATTAGCAATCGCCCGAGTTTGTTCATTGATCTGTTTCAGAAGATCCATGTCTCGCTCAATCAGCGTGGATTTGGTGAGCACATGAGCGGGAAGCTTGAATTCCAGCATCAGCTCCAACGCTTGTCGCGTCAATCGATATTTCTGTTCAATTGGCTGATAGCTATCACCTACGCCGCCGCCGATCATCATAAAACATTTTTTCAATGGCACCCGCTTTCGCTTGGGATCGAGTTCCCGACGCAGGATCTCGATGGCATTGATTTTCACGGCGACCTCTTTGCCAAATTCGCCCTCCACCTGGTACTTCTCCGCCCGGCCATCGCAATAGACGCAATTGTGGGCGCAGCCACGGTAGAAATTCATGCCATAGCAGGAGACAAACCACGAATCGATCCGTTTGTGTTTGCGCAAGATGGATTTGGCTTCAATTTCTTTGATAATCACTTCGCTGATAGATCCGGTTTTTATATTTGTACTTATCTACTTTTAAAAGATCCATCACTTTGATCGGATCCTTTTTTACTAAATTGCGACAGGCACGATAGGCGATCCAGTAAGAATTTTTATCCCCGCTTTCCACCAACTCCTGCACCAATTCATAAACCAAATCAGGCAGTCGTCTGGCAAGATCGCTCAAATTATTTCCCACTGCAGTTCTCGGGTAAGCAGCGTCTTCTCTAAACAAATTTCTCAGAATAGATAAGGGATATTCTGGATTACCATAGAACCATTTATTCTCCTGCACGGGACGAAGCGTCTCTGCCACAAAGCGACGGAGGTTCAGATTTTCAGATTTGACCAATTGTTGCAAGTAGTCTTTCATCTCATTTGGATGGTTTTTAATCAGCTTTTTAAAGAACATCTGGGACATCTCTCTCACGTCCCAGTTTGATGATTTAGCCGCCAATTCAAAATAGGGGATCACTTTGTTATAGTCAGCCAGTCCATACCATGATAGCAGGGCCAACGCAACTCCCTGACTTTTATAGTCATCGCTTATCATGAAAATCGAAGCGGCAATATCGAACAGCGGAGCATCGATTTCCTTGAGCTGAACCAAGAGATGGTCACTCAATATTCTAATAATGTACACCCGGCCATTAGATATTCGTTTATTATCGGGGATGGCAGCATAAAGATTATCGAAAATGACGGCAATATTTTGCAGTGCTGAGATATAATCTTTCTGTAGCAACGGTTCTATGATGCAGCTTTTAATCTTCTGTTCGATTGCAAGAGTCAATATTTTCATGACCGTTCATTATTCGCTTTCCGGCTGAATTTTGTCTTTTACTTACTTCACCCAGTACTAGCCAAATTGAAATTTCGCCGGGAGAATGATGGAAAAAAGCAACTAGTAAAATGCAATTTGCCACTCAGAATCTTATCACGGAATGCATGTTGCCCACGTCAAGCTTTATCAGTCTGAAATACGCCATTTTTCAACGATCAGTTGTAAGGTCTATTCAACTCAAGAATATTTCGTGTGTCCGAAACTATCGGAAAGCAGCCTACAACAACCGATGACTCCGGGGCTAAGTCTCTTACCTTCCGGTTGAGCATGTTCAAAGCAGACGTTGGGACAAAAACATCCGCTCCGATTCTGCCAAGATCAAAATGACCGCCCCTGACATTCTTCAAGTGGCGGTCATTTTCCTGGCCATGAATTTGGTTAAGCCGCAGCCTGGCGCATACGATTCTTCAGTCGCTTCATTTGCCGTCGAACCGAACGCAGTTTTTCGTAATCGTGGGCGGCAATGGCAGTATTCCGCTGTTGCTTCAACTCACGGATACGTTGTTTTACCTTCGTCTTATCCAATCCCTTGATTTCGTGGTGCACATGCATATCAATGTTCAAGGCTTTGCAAAGAGCAACCAACAAATGTTCTTTGTTGAGCTGCGTATACCCTTTTACAGCTTCGTGGTCGATGCCTTTGGCAATCTCTTTCAATTCGGCAACGGTTTTCTCCTTCAGGTCTTTAAATGTGTATTCCATTCTCTTGTCCTCCTACAAGATTTATTCTGCCTGTGAATTTTTAATAATATAAACTCGTTATAGCAAAATGTCAACTGGAAATTTTCAACTGGCTATGCCTTAGCGCAACAGCAGCAGCTTTTTCACCGTCTTCCCACAGTCGGTCTCCAGCTCATAACAATAGACGCCACTGGCGGCTGGCTGCCCCGAAGTATCTCTTCCATCCCAAGTCACTTCATAACCGCCAGGCAGGTGAAAATCATCGACCAGCCAACGGACAACCTGGCCAGAAAGATTATAAATCCACAATTGCACCCAGCCAGCCTGGGGCAAATGGTAGCGAATCGTCGTGCTGGCGTTGAAGGGATTGGGATAATTTTGGGCCAGGTGCAAGGCTACCGGCGTTGTGTTAATTCCAGGCATAATTTCTACCGGGGATAATTGATCCAGATGGGATTCGATCCACGCGATGCGCGCGGTGAGCCAATTTTTCATCTGTTCGATTTCTGCTTCGTAGCTGTGTTTCGATGCCGTTTCAGGCCATCGGGCAAAGTTGCGAGCTCTGGCCTCTTCCAGGGTATCGACGAATGTGTCGATCAGTCGAAAAACCCGATCCGGCTGTAGTGGGCCCTGGATCAATTCCAGCCAGCGCTCGCGCACCTGACGCGCAAACTCGCGATCGTGCCCCAAACGTTCCCACCAGTACGGCACCTTGGGCCAATCATTTGGCTTGTAGCGATTATGATCGATCTCCCATTCATCCACGCGAAATGCATCCTCTGCAAACCAGGTTTTGCCAAAGGCCAGATTAAAATCCCAAATCGGGCCTTCAGTCAATTTGCCTCCTTTGCTATCACGATCTTTATGCATAAAATTGCTAATGCGATAGGCATCGATGTTCTTGCAATATTCGCACAAAATGAAATGGTCAACAAACGAAGCCACGTCAATAAATTTGGGGTAGCCCGTATTGGAATCAGCGATATCAGGGCGTAACATTGCCGCTTCAAATTGATTCATAAAATCACGGAGGTAATTTTTTTGTTCCTGAATAATTTCGTCAGCGGCTGGATCATGGTATTGATAAAAAATGCCCCGATTCGACCACCAACCACCTACGTTCTCCCCCTTGTCTTTGTCAAATTTAAAGATGTATCCTCCCGTGACCGCATCCCCGGTTTTATCCAGCGAATCCAACTTGGAGATGTTGACGCGGTTTTTATCACGCTTGATTTTTTCCATTAGCACATAGACGCCGCGATAGTCGTTGTTCAGAACCAGTTCACAGAATCGGGTGCGACAGGCATAGCGGCCGATGTCATTGGATAGGGTATAGGCCAGAACATTGCGAATCAGCGATTGATCATCATACGGGCCGTAGAGAATCCAATCATTTTCTTCTGGCAAGCCCATCAACGAAACATTTAGATTATTCCGCTGATCATCCTGGGTTTCAAAACGGTACTGTTTTTTGGGATAAGTCAACGATGCACTCCCGCGCAGCTCGATGTCGATCCAACCATCGTAATTGTTGGGCGGATTGGTGAGATAGTTCCGCAGGCCAACACCATTGTCGATGATTTGCATACTGGCCTGAATGCGATACAGATCACGAATCGTTTGCCCAAAAGTATTGATGATGACGATCGGCAAATTGGATGAGGAGAAGCTCATGTTGCCATTGATACGGATGGATGGCGGCACCTGCGGCAGCACGGCCGATTGGAGAACAAGCAGCAGCCCAAGGGCGCCGAAAACTGATACTCGCATCATCTATTTTGCACCTTATATATTTGTTCCTTGCGCCCGACCAAAATCTCCTTTAAATTTCTATGCTGGATCTGATCGATGAATTTTTGAAAAGCGGGGAACTGATCTGGTAGAACCGGCTCCCCATTGAGTTGATATTTCATCTGGATGGTAAGTTGGTTATTTATCTGTGAGCTTTTCCAATTCGCATTACCAAAAGAAGAAGTCAGTGAATCGTTCCACAAAGGTGATATGAGCTGCCATTTCTCTGGCAAATCTATCACCAAATTAAGCTCGTTAAAGCTCCCGCCGCGAAATTGAATAGGATGCTGTCGGCTGCTTGCCCGCAAATGATTGGGCAAATCAAAAGCCAATATTTGTCCTGGCCGAAAGCTCATTTTCTGATCCGATTCGGCTGAAAAAACATCCACATGAAAGACGTACCGCAAAATCAGCGGAGCTGGCATCGGCGAGGAACCATGAATCAGCAGCGAACTAACAGATGCGCCTGGGCATCGATTGGCCAGATCGGTGGCGAACCAATTTCGCTGTAAATCCTGCGGCAAGAAATAAAGCAACCTTCGCATCTCTGTAGCAGCGATGCCCGTTAGGTGCGTTGTCCCTGTAATTTCGGCTCTGCCTGTGCTATCCAGATGGACCTGCCAATCCATTACCAGTCGATTGCTATCGGCTGGCAGATGGGGGGTAAATAGAATTTGGTACTCGCTATTCTTTTGGATCACCAAAGCCGGCAAGCCCTGATCATACCAGGGCAGTTGACCAAAAGCACAACCATTGTCGGTAGCATCCATCCAGGTGCCATTCGTCCCAATGTTAGGACAGTAGGCTATGGCGTGATTGAATTGTAATGGTGACGGTAAGCTGGTGTCGGCAATGCCGTTCTGCCAGGTACTGATCAATGCGGGATAGACTTCCAGGCTAGCCGCTCGTGCGAGAGCACAAATTAACGTGGTCATGTCTTTGCAGTCACCATAGCGATTCCACAACACCTCATCGGCTGAATGTGGCTGAAAGCTACCAATTCCAATTTCAACGGCCACATAACGAACTTGATCGCGAACCCATTCGAATATAAATCTCAGCTTATCTTCAGGCGTTGTACCGGCTGCGGTCAATTCCATCGCTTTTGATCGAATGGCTTTGCTCACTGCAGTCTGCGGGTCGGCCAATTCGTAGTACCAGGCTGCTACATCACTCCATGTACTCATTCCTGCCGGCGCAATCTCCAGCCGTGCCAGACAATCATTCAATGATGGCATCCCAAATTCTGGTCGTAAGGGCGGAACATGAGCCGCCTCCCAGGTGTAGGTCGATTTGAAGCCGGCTGGAGCCCTGGCAATTTGGGGTTGAATGTCAAGGTTATGAAGACGATATTTTATTTCCCATTCTGAGGGTGCTGATAGATGAAATTTGGAGCGTAGCGTGGGCGAATAATCTTGAAAATTCCAGACTGGCCATAAACTGTAGCTACGAAGCTGGACCGAGTAGTTGATGTCGATGACACTCCCAGGAGCTACTGCCGGCAGGGTGAAAATTTTCGCTCGCTGGTCCGAGTAAAAAATGAATTCAGGATATAGATTCACATCGTAAATTTTCTTTTTATCCAATTTGAATATTTTGCCGTCAGGTGCGATGGTTTGGGCTCGGATACGATCGACCTGGCTTTGGGATGAATATGGAATCGTGACAAATGCATATCGCTGGCCGCGTGGATTTAATATTTTGATAACTCGATGTCGCTCAAAAATGCTTAGCGGCATGGAACCGACGCTGAGGATATCTACATTGGCCTCATCCAGCAAGATAAGCGCATCGGCATCAGGGAATTCTTTTTCCAACTCCACATCAGCTAATTCCCTCGCCTGGGGATATTGACGCCCGATCCAGTCCCCATCATGGGCGCAAAATAGACAAAACATCAGCCCGATGACGCCCATCGCAGTGAACACCATTTTTAATTTTTTTGGCATCGAATTCATTTCATACCATCGGATTTTTGTTGTAACCTCTGATCCAAACATTAAGGTACTCAAATATTTCAAAACTTTCAAGATTTTTTTCGGTGAATAGAAAAATGAAAAAGAATTTTTGGACATTCGAACAAATCTGCACTGCGATGGAAAGAGGTGCATGGAACCTGGGTCCAGTTGAAGGCTGATTTGGAGCAGCCAGAATATGGTAAGAACCTTTGTTGTGTTCCCTTGTGAACTTTGGTCTTTCGCAATGTCATTGATCCCGCCTATGCCCAATGTCAATTCATAAAAATTTTAGTGGTCAAAATTTTCTTGTTGACATTGATAATAACTTTGAATAAATTATTATCGAATGAAATTAAGCCTTTCCAAAACAGTTGAATGAAAACCAAAGTCAAATCAGTTCTTCTTTTTTTATTTATTCTTCTGGCGCAATGCCGATTTGTTGAAATCAACCAGCCTCGCAGCGCCCAACCTGGTGAAACCATCGCCATTTCCGTTACTGTTTTCGATAATATTGTTCCTGAGCCCAATCCCCACAAAGGAGTATTGGCCATTTTAATCCCAGAGGACTGGTCTTTCATTTCAGCCGAATACAGTGGCGACCTGGGGACTGGAACGATGGAGTGGGCGCCGACCTGGGCCGATTCCGTGGAAGCGCATTATCCCGCCGCCGCCTTTGGCTTGAACATGAAATGGATCGGATTGACTTCTGATACAGGCTACACCTATCAAAATCCGATTACTGTCACAGCCGATGTCCGATTGCAGGTCGGACAAAATGA
>JAPDQM010000028.1:0-40189 GCA_034505795.1 Candidatus Zhuqueibacterota bacterium | reverse complement strand
GGCGCCACCTCGGTATAGATCGGCAATCGCTCCCGCGGCGGCGTTGCTATCAACGATAAATCGCGTATGCCCAGTAATCCCATATTTAGTGTACGCGGAATCGGCGTCGCCGACATGCTGAGAACATCGACATTGACATATTTCTGCTTTAACCGTTCTTTATTCTTGACGCCAAAGCGATGCTCCTCATCAATCACCAGCAAACCTAACTTCCCAAACTGAACATCATTCGAGAGTAACCGGTGAGTACCAATGACAATGTCCACGCGCCCCTCTTTCAGCCATTGTACCACCAATTTCTGTTCCGCCGCGCTTCGAAATCGCGACAGCAGCTCAATTTTAATAGGATAGTTTTTTAAACGCTCCCTAAACAGATTATAGTGCTGTAACGCCAGGATGGTCGTCGGGACCAGCACAGCGACCTGTTTATTATCATTCACCGCTTTGAAAGCGGCGCGAATCGCAATCTCCGTTTTCCCAAAACCAACATCGCCACAGACCAGCCGATCCATGGGCGATTCGCTTTCCATATCTTGCTTTACTTCCTCAGTCACACGACGCTGGTCGGGAGTATCTTCATATTCAAACGATGCTTCCAATTCTTTTTGCCACAGCGTATCTCTGGAAAAGGCGAACCCCTTTTGGGCCTTGCGAAGTGCATACAATCGAATCAATTCACGGGCCATCTCCTTGACATACTTCTTGGTCTTTTTCTTGAGCCGATCCCAGTCTTTGCTGCCCAACTTGCTCAGCATTGGAACCACACCTTCTTTGGCGGCATATTTCTGAACCCGATCCATTCGCTCCAGCGGCACGTACAGGAAATCGTTATCCTGATACACTATGCTCAAACACTCCCGTTCGCTTCCCCGCACCGTAATCTTTTTAAATCCGCGATATTGGCCAATACCATGATCCTCATGAACCACATAATCGCCGATTTTGAGCGCATGCAACTGCTGAGGCGTCAAACCACGACCAGTGCGTTTGCGCCGCCGCCAGCGAATCTGGCGTCCATAAAACTGATTATCCGTAAACAACACCAATCCCGCGGCGGGAAACACGAATCCTTGATTCAATCCCCAATCGCGAATCGCAATCGACTGACAATCCACCTTGGCATCGGTTAGCAACTCTTCAAACCGATCAACCTGATCCCTATTGTCACAACAAAAATAGAGCCGCCATTTTTGATCCGCGGACTTGGATGGCATCGAACAAAACGATTCAATCTTCTTTTTCAATAAACCAAAATTGCCCCGTAACGACTCCTGGGCCTGGGAGCCGATATCATGAATGGGATGTTGTGACCGATCCAGCATCGGATTATGAAAGATAGTTCGGAAATGGCTGAAATGAGGACTCAATTCCGCCCAATCCAGCCAGCGCTGTGGTGCGAAGTTGTCATTCGCTTCTGCTGTAGGCGCAAACCGTACAAATTCATCCACTTCTTTCTGGATTAATGCCGGTTCGTCTAAAAATAAGATAGTGCCATCCTTGAGATAATCGAACAAGGACCTGCCCCATTCCGGGGTATTCGCGTCGGATTGCTCAGGATATTGGGGATAGATGATCACCTGCGCCACTCGTTCGATGGAACGTTGTGTGACGGGATCGAAAATCCGGATGGATTCAATCGTGTCGCCAAAGAATTCGATGCGGTAAGGATATTCACTGGAGAATGGAAAAACATCCACAATACCGCCGCGAACGCTCATCTCACCACCGTTCTCAACCAACATTTCTCGGTTGAAGCCCAATCCAGCCAGCCGCGTTTTTAAACGATCAAAATCATAGGACTGGCCCGTAGCAAGTACCACCCGCAGTTGCTGAATCCATTGCGGAGCTGGATATCGCAGAGAGATATTTTTAGCAGCGACCAGAATGACCTGCGTGCGCCCCTCCACCAGCCGCTCCAACGAGTTCAGCAATTGTCCTTTGCGAATCGAATCAATGACTATATCCCTTTGAGCAATTTCGCTGATTCGAGGGAGGTATGACACCTGCGCTGAACCCAGCAGAAGCTCCAAATCTTCCCGCAGAGCTTCACCTTGCTCTTCATCACCAGTGACCAAGCAAATTGGCACTTTTTTTCGCTCGAATAACAGTGCCAGAAAGATGCTCTTCAGAGAGCCATGCAGGCCCTTGATAAAAGTATTTTGCTCATGGTCAATTGCATCCAGAGCCACCTGGATCTCGGTAGATTGCAGAATAATATTTTTTATTTCAGTAACATCCATGGAATCTTTCGATTAATCCGCCAAAGCCCCACGCACAAATCCATCCGCCTGTTCCAACCGACGCTGGGCTTCCTTACGATCGACACCTTTTAGAATCATCACCAGTGCAGTTTTCACATGCCCATCGGCTTCGCGCAGGACAGCTTCGGCTTTTTTATAATCAACCCCAGTCACCATCATCACGGTTCGTTTGGACCGCTCTTCTAATTTTTTGGAAGTCATCATCAGATCAACCATCATATTGCCGTAAACCTTCCCCAGGCGAATCATAGCTGTCGTCGTCAACATATTCAGCACCAATTTCTGTGCGGTTCCCGATTTCATGCGAGTCGACCCCATAATCACCTCTGGCCCTACCACCGGACAGATTGCGACATCCACCGCCAGGTTCATTTCTTCGCGCGGGGTACAGGTGATATAAATGGTCTTGGCTCCGATTTCCCGCGCCTTTTCAATCGCTCCTACTACATAAGGAGTCCGTCGACTGGCCGCAATGCCACAAGCCACGTCCTTACGGGTAAAATTTAATTTCATCAGATCAATCGCGCCCTGCTCCTTTTTGTCCTCTGCGCCTTCCTGCGCCTGTGTCAGAGCAGCGTAGCCACCAGCAATAATTCCCTGCACCATTTCTGGATCTGTCCCAAACGTCGGTGGACATTCCGATGCATCCAGCACCCCCAGACGCCCGCTAGTTCCTGCGCCCACATAAATTAATCGGCCGCCATTTTTGAAGGCCTGAACCAGGATTTCCACAGCCTGCTTAATATATGGAATTTCCTTTTCCACAGCGTAGGGCACCTGCTTATCCTCGTTATTAATAATTCGAAGAATTTCCTCGATCGATTTAGAGTCGATATCCAGAGTATTCGGATTTCGTTTTTCCGTGATCAAATTCTTTAGTTCTTCAAAAAGATTTTCTTCCACTTCAATCATTCTCCTTATTAAGCGTTTCGTTGCACAATAATCAACTTTTTATTTCGCGCCGGATCGACTATTCTTTGGTTCATCATTACCACATCGACAGCAATATCATGATATTGACTCAGCAATTGATGAATTTCACCTTGCACATCGCCACCTTTCCAAGCGATAAATTTGCCATTTAAAGTTAGCATTGGCCGCGCCCAGTCATATTCCACCACCAGGCTGGCCACCGCTCGGCAAAAGGCAAAATCAAAGCGACCACAAAACTCATCCTTTCCGCCAAGGAGCTCTACTCGCTCACACACAACCCTAACAGAAGCCAACGACAACCGCTGAATCACTTCTCGCAGAAACAGCGTCTTAAATCGCTTCGATTCTACCAGCACAACTTCCAGATCAGGGCGCATCAACTTAATAGGAATAGCAGGAAAACCTGCCCCACTACCAATATCCACCAGGCGACTCCCCACTGGAATTTCGCAAACCAATAACACCGACAACGACTCCAGAACATGCCGATCGATGATGTGTGGTTCATCACCTCGCGAAATGAGATTGGTCCGCTTGTTCCATAATAATAGCAGGCTCACGTATTTTTTAAAGCACCCCAATTGATCGGCGCTGAGTTCCAGTTTGTTTTGCTTGAGCGCCGAAAGCAGGGCTAATTCATCAAAGTCAATCATGAGAATTCAAATATGTTTCACGTGGAACATTTCAGGTCATTGCCGTTTTAGATTAATTAGCAGGACAGCAATATCTGCAGGGGATACCCCAGCAATGCGCATTGCCTGCCCGATGGAAAGGGGACGAATGCGTTTCAATTTTTCACGAGCTTCATTCGAAAGTGATACAATGCTGTCATAGTCTATTCCAGCGGGAATCATTAGATTTTCAAACTTATCGAACTTTGCAATCTGATCCTGCTGTCGCTTCAGATAACCTTCATATTTAATTTCGATCTCTAACTGCTCTCGCACCTCCTTCATTAATCCATCCTCGCGCTCATCATCGAAAACCGGATGATGGATAATCGATCGAAAGTCATTTAGACTAAGCTGCGGTCGCCGGAGCAATTGCAATAAACTTTCCTTTTCAACTATCGTCGCGCTCTGTTTTTTTTCAAGCATCGAATTCACCTCTCCGGGATTTAGCCGGATGTTTTTGAATTCCTCGGCAAAAGAGCGCATCAATTCTCTTTTTTTCTGCAGCCTAGCGAAAACGTTTGCTGGTATCAAGCCAAGTTCGTACCCCAAATCCATTAACCGCAAATCTGCATTATCCTGCCTCAGCACGAGACGATATTCTGCCAATGAAGTAAACATTCGATAGGGCTCAGCGATGTCGCGCGTTATCAAATCATCAATTAGCACCCCGATGTACGCCTGCGAACGACTCAACACCAGTGGCGAACGCTGTTGGATTTTTAGCGCAGCATTTACCCCAGCCATAAATCCCTGAACCGCAGCTTCCTCGTAACCAGAGGTACCATTGATCTGGCCGGCTAAATATAAGTTCTGGATTTGCTTTGTTTCCAGAGTCGATAATAATTGACTGGGAGGGAAAAAATCATATTCAATCGCATAACCTGCTCGGGTGATTTGCGCAGCCTCAAGCCCCGGTACTGTTCGCAATGCTGCCAATTGCACATCCTCCGGCAAGCTTGTGGCAAAGCCATTAAGATAAAATTCATTGGTGGTTCGGCCCTCGGGCTCTAAAAACAGTTGATGCGTCGCCTTATCTGGAAATTGTACAATTTTCGTCTCGATCGAGGGACAGTATCTCGGCCCAATGCCCACGATTTTGCCTGAATATAATGGCGAGCGATCCAAGCCCCCGCGGATGATCTCATGAGTGGCTGCAGTCGTGGCAGTTAAATAGCAGGGAATTTGCTCAATTTCTAATCGCCTGGTTTGAAATGAAAATGGCATCGGTTCTTCATCGCCCGGTTGAATTTTCATAGCACCAAAATCAACCGATTTTCCATCAATTCTGGGAGGCGTTCCGGTTTTCAGACGATGCGTAACCAGACCATGCTTGACTAAGTCCTCGGTTAATCCAATTGCCGGAAATTCCCCCGCTCGACCAGCCGGATAACTAAACATCCCCACATGAATAAGACCATTTAAAAATGTTCCAACGGTCAGAATTACCGCCCGACTGGCTACTGAGCCCCCTGTAAACAATCGCACACCACGGCAGATGTTATTTTCAATCATCAGCCCGGTGACCATAGTTTGCTTGATGTCCAAATTGGCCTGATTCTCAATGGCGCGCTTCATTCGCAACGAATATCCCAAGCGATCCGCCTGAGCCCGCGGGGACCAAACAGCCGGTCCCTTGGATTTATTGAGCATCCGAAACTGAATGCCCTCTTCATCGATCGCTTTCGCCATCTCACCGCCCAGGGCATCCAATTCCCGTACTAAATGACCCTTAGCCAACCCACCTATTGCAGGATTGCAGGACATCTGGGCGATGGTGGTTAGATTCATGGTCAACAGCAACGTTCTCATGCCCATACGAGCGGCCGCAAGAGCTGCCTCACATCCCGCATGCCCGGCACCAACCACAATCACATCATATATGACATCTGAATCGATCATTCTGACTCAATACATTGTTTCACGTGAAACGTCTATTTACCAATACAAAACTTGGAAAAGATGTTGTTTAGTATATCTTCACTGGTCACCTTTCCGGTGATCTTGCCCAATTCATTCACTGCATCGCGTAAGTATAACGCAACATACTCAGCAGACACACCTTTCTCGGCCTCGCTGATAGCTACCTCCAAATATTTAGCAGCATTTCTAAGCACCTCCCAGTGTCGAGCGTTGGTGACCAATATTTCATCACTAAAGAAATTATCCGCTTGCGTCACCTGGCGATAAATAGTTTCTTCTAAATTATCCAATCCTGTTCCTTGCACCACTGAAATAAATAACAAGGGCACAGCATCACTTTCCAGCAATGAGTGGTCAATAATTTGTTTCAGGTCCGCCTTATTTATCACTCGAATCAATCGTGCCCGCTTCAGCTTATCTATTTCTGCAATTATCTCTAGATCATCTTGATCAAGCGGCAATGAACCATCGAACATATGAACCACGACATCTGCACTTGCCAGATGCCCTCGCGCGCGCCGAACCCCTTCCTGCTCGATTTTATCCGCGGTGGATTTCATGCCAGCGGTATCGAAAATGCGGAACCAGATGCCGCGAACATCCAATTGTACCTCCAATGGGTCCCGCGTGGTTCCAGGGATGTCGGTGACAATCGCCCGATCTTCTTTAACCAGCGCGTTCAGCAGGCTCGATTTGCCAACATTCGGCTTCCCAACAATTACCAATTTCACACCCTCGCGAGCCAATCTGCCAACCTCATAAGATCGGGCAAGATGCTCCAGATCCTGTTGTGATATCTTTAATTTTTGAATTAGCTCCCCGCGCTCAACAAATTCAACATCTTCCTCAGCAAAATCCAACTCCAATTCGAGCAACGACAGCAGGTCAACAAATTGACCCTGGATGGTTCCAATTTTAGTTGACAACGCACCCTGGAGCTGATGAAACGAAGCTCGCAGACCAGCCTCTGTTTGTGCCTGAATCAAATCTGCAATTGCTTCCGCCTGAGAAAGGTCGATGCGCCCATTCAAAAATGCACGCAACGTAAATTCACCCGGCTGCGCCAGACGTGCGCCTTCGCGAACCATAAGTTCAAGAATGCGTCGACTCACATAAACACCGCCGTGACAATGAATTTCAACCATATCCTCGGCTGTATAGGAATGCGGTGCTCGGAAGACGATAGCAATAGCCTCATCGATTTCGATTTCACCATCAACAACTTTTCCGAACGTTGCCATCCATGGCTTAACCCGCTTCAATGCTCGGCGTCCTCGAAAGATACGATCTGCAATTTCAATCGCTTCGGCGCCACTCAACCGAACGATGGCAATCCCGCTTCTTCCGGCTGGTGTAGCAATCGCACTGATGGTATCTTGCAATTGATCAATCATTTGATTATGATGCAAAAAGCCCCACCAGCGAATTGTGATAGGGCTTTTCAATTTATCAGTTAAGTTATTTTCTTTTATATAATTACAATTATAATTTTTACTTTTCTAATTTTTAAAAAATATTATATATATTTTTTCTATTAATTAAATAAATAATAAGTGTTATCCCATAATATTTTCAATTGACATTTTTTGAAAAGCTATCCATTAAATCGCTTTCTAGATAATAAAAATTTTCGTTGCAACTTCTGTGAATAATTGAGCTTTTTGGGCTTCACATCTTCATTCAAGCTGTCTTTTACCGGGAACCACTTTTGCTGAACCATCGAGAAAACATTGAATAGCGTATAGTATAAATTCAGCCCGGACGGAAATGAATTAAAAAGTAATGTCAGAAAGATCGGCATAAAATAAACCATCGCTTTTTGCTTAGGATCTTTCATGGTCATTTTCTGCTGCAAAAACATCGTAATTCCCATGATCAGTGGCAGCACGTTAATTAAATTGCCATACAGCGGAATCGAAACTGGTAGCTGCAAAATGGTATCCGGTGCTGAGAGGTCTTTGATCCACCAGAAAAATTTTGCATCCCGCAATTCAATTGTATTTCGGAAAACGATAAAAATCGCCCATAATAATGGCAACTGAAGCAAAGTCGGCAAACAACCTCCCAATGGATTAACCCCCGCCTCTTTGTATAGCTTCATCGTTTCCTTATTCATGCGCTGCGGGTCTTTTCCATATTTCTCTTTTAACTCATTCAATTTGGGCTGCAGCGCCTGCATTCGTTGCATGGAAACCATGCTTTTCTTGGTCAACGGATTGGTTAAAAATTTTATAATCAAGGCAAATACAATTAGAACCAAACCATAGTTTGGAATAAACGAATGCAGAAAAATAAATGCTCGCAGCACCAATTGCGCAAACGGACTGATGATGGAACCGCCAAAATCCATTAATTTAGATAACGTAGGATGATAGTTTTTTATGATAAAATAATCTAACGGTCCAAAATAAATTCGCAGTCGCTGCTGCACGAACATTGTATTTGTAGGTGGAATAATCGACTTTAACGTCACAGAATAGGTTTTTTCTACCCGACTTTTTAAATTGTCGCTCTTATAAATTGGAGAAGTTTGGCCAGCGAGAATTGGTTCAATCTGTTGGTCTTTTTCAGGAAGAATGATCATGGCGAAGTATTTTGTCCGAATCGCCGCCCAGTCCACCAAACCGCTAAAATCAGCACGAGAACGCTTTTCAAAAGGCTTATTCGGCAAATTCAAATCTTCCTTGCTCCCACCCAAAAAAACATACGCTTTGGAATTATTGATATCTTCCTGCTCTATGTTTTTCAAATAATCAACCTCGGTATAAGCCAGGCCAGATTTCCAGGTAATATAATATTGGTGGTTATCAAACTGATCGACCAGATTTTTGATTTCCAACTTTAGCTCAATCAGATATTCATCCCGATAAAACGTAAACGTTTTGATCATTTGCTTATCGTTACCAAGATCGAGCGTCATGCGCAAACTATCTTTTTTCTCGCCATTTTTAAAATTAATCATTTGCTTGCTGGGTACAAACGGCAGACTAAACGTATCAATGGTATCCTGATTGTTGACAAAAAACACCCCTAGATTGCCATACCCATTGTTTTTGACAAGTTGGACTGGCTCTCGGTCATCATATTTGAAATGCTTCAATCGCCAGCTTGAAATTACGGCACCGTTTGGATCTATTTCAGCACTATAATTGGGAGTCTCTATCGAAACCTTCATATCATTTGCTGCAACAAGATTTTGAAATAGTGCAGCAAATTCATTCGACTTGGGGGCGCTCTCTGCTACCATCCCCAGGCCTTGCTCTTTTTTCTTCTCAGCCAATTGTTTCGCAGGGGCAACTTTGAACGTGTCCCGCGCGGCAGCAACACTATCCTGCCGCGCGGTTAGCTCAGGTTGCGGCTGCTTGGGAAATATCAGATCCCGATAAAATTTGGTTTGAGTGACAATTAACACAAGCCCAATTAACAAAAAAGCCAAAATAGTCTTTTTATCCATTGCCGAGTCCCAAGAGATTGAAATTATTTTACTGGATCATATCCGCCTTTTGCAAATGGATTGCATCGCAAAATTCTCCAAACGGTCAAAGCAAGGCCTTTGATGACGCCATACTTGCTTAGCGCCTGATAGGAATATTCAGAGCAAGTTGGTATATAGCGACATGACGGCGGCAGAGCCGGCGAAATAAATTGTTGATAAATTCTAATTAGAGCTAAAAGTACTTTTTTCATTGCAATTCAACATTTAGAATAGTTGCAGCTTAATCCCTCTAAATGTGGTTTAGCAACCGCATTACATCTTGCTGGAGCGTAAAAAAATTATCCGATGTTCCCTTGGCAATCAAAACGAGATAATGTTTCTCAGGAAATTTATCTTTGTTTAGCCGATATATTTCTCGCAACAGCCTTTTTAATCGGTTTTTGGCTACATTTTTTTTGATTTTTTTGGCAACAACAAAACCCACTTTTTTCGTAGCAGCGGGCATGCAAACAATAATAACATGCGTGCCAGGAATTACCTTTCCATGCTTGAAAATACTGTCAAAATTATCTTTTGTTCTGAGAATTTCATCTTTTGATAATCGACATGTTCGTTTGCTATTTACCATTTTCAAAAGAGATTATTTTACTCATCGCTTACCGTCAGTTTTTTTCTGCCTTTAGCGCGTCGGCGTTTTAATACAATACGACCATTTTTCGTGCTCATTCTTGCTCGAAAACCATGCTTATTAATCCTTTTTCGTCGACTTGGCTGAAATGTCCTTTTCATACAATACACCCTTTAAATTGTTTGATCGAGTTTAATGAACCTTTGACAATTAAGCCTATAAAGTTATTAATAATTTATTTCAAAGTCAAGATTTTTTTCTGCTCAGTTTGATTTATTGCAATAATCTGGCGCAGTCATGCACAAGCGATTTGACTTTTTTCTTGTTCAACATCTTTGGGGTCCCTCTTTTTTACTGAGCTATATTTTTTTCCTTTGACATTAATAATAATTTTTGTAAATTTTTAAAAAGATAAAAAGAGATACAAGCGGAACAAATTGTGGACAAATTTCTTTTTTAGTCTTTTTATATTCGCAGAGCGACACAACACCAGTGCCGCTCAATTGACTGAAAATCAACTATTGGAAAAATTTTTTTTTGATTTATTTGTCCTAATTTTAATTAATTATCGCTCCTGAAGGGCGATTAAGATCAAAGCAAATTTTGCTTTTTTCTAACTATATTTAAATGCTTTTAATAAGCGGCGTTGTCAAATTTTTCCCCATCAAATGTTAATATATTGTGGATAACTTTTTCATTTAACCAGAAGAGGTGTTCCCCTATGACATCGAATTGCGTTGACATCTGGACCAAGGCTCTCTCTGTCATCAAAGAAAATCTGAACGAGCAAACTTACACTACCTGGTTTAAGCCGATCATTCCTGTTAACTTTGAAAACAAAAAATTGACAGTTCAAATACCGAGCCACTTTTTCTATGAGTTCATTGAAACGCATTATAGCGATTTAATTAACAAGTCGCTCCAACAGATTATTGGTGATGAAGCCCAGCTTTTGTATTCGGTGGTTGTCAATAATAAAAATGAAATACTCAATGGCCACCTGGCAACGAATTCCGTGTTGCCTCAAAATTTGCCCATTGCCAAAGATCCCAGTTTTGAGAGCCATTTGAATGAACGATACACCTTTTCTAATTTTGTTGAGGGAAGCAATAACCAATTTGCGCGCGCGGCATCATTGGCTGTAGCAAATTCTCCAGGTAAAACGACCTTCAATCCGTTGGTGATTTATGGTGGTGTGGGTTTAGGCAAAACTCATCTCATCCAGGCTATAGGCAACGCGATTAAAGTGAAGGATCGCAAAAAGCGAATTCTTTATGTTTCCAGCGAAAGGTTCACAGTAGAATTTATCGATGCCATTCAAAACAACCGCCCTAAGGAATTTAGCAATAACTACAGAAATGTGGATATTCTGCTCATGGACGATATTCAGTTTTTCACGACCAAGGAACGTACGCAGGAAGAATTTTTTCATACCTTCAATACACTTTATCAGAGCGGCAGACAAATTGTGCTTACTTCCGATCGTCCGCCAAAAGAACTTAAAGGCATCGAAGAGCGATTGATCTCTCGCTTCCAGTGGGGACTGGTGGTGGATATTCAACCTCCGGATCTCGAAACGCGCACGGCCATCTTGCAAAAAAAAGCAGAGGAAAATCATCTCACTTTACCACAGGAAATCATTGATTTATTTGCAACCAATATCACGTCAAATATTCGCGAGTTGGAAGGCTCGTTGATTCGCTTATTGGCCAAATCATCGCTCCAGGGAAAGGATATTAACCTGGAATTAGCAAAGGATGTCTTGAAAGACCTCAGCCTTGGCTCCAAACGCAGTTTAACTATTGAAGAAATACAACGCCTGGTTTGCGATCATTTTAAGATTCCAGAAGATCTAATTCGGGCCAAAAACCGCAAGAAAGAAGTAGCACTGGCCAGGCAAATTTCGATGTACCTGGCCAAAAAAATGACCCCCCATTCCTTGAAAACCATCGGCCTCCACTTTGGTGGCCGGGACCATTCAACGGTTATTCACGCGATTCAAACCATTGATGAAATTCGAAAAGCAGATAAAAAAATTCAGGAAGATCTTTCAATTTTAGAGCGAAAAATCGAATTGGCCAGTTTGTAATTAAAGCGCTCTCCTAAAAGTTATTCACAGGCCAATTTTTGCCATTCAAAAGTAGAGTTGTAATTTATAACCAATAAAAGAATTATATGACCACCTGATTATTCACGCGTAATAAACAATTTTATTAACAGGCAGTGGATATCATGTAGATAACTCAAAAGCACCAGGATGGTTTTCATATCCAATTTCCAAATGGTGTTTATAACTTACTTGTTATAAACACCATTTCCACAATATAGGCTAAGTTATCCACATTTTAACTGATTTTTTAATTTGTTTAAAATAAATAGACTAACCACCCATCTTAATCGGTTATCCTAACTATCAACATCGCTATTAATACTATTATATAATAAATATATTATTCTTTATTCTATTTTAATAAAATAACCTGTTCAATACCCTCCATAAATCCTTTTATTGGTTACATACTAAAAATTAATTTCGATAAAAAAGTGTTGATAGTTATTTTTATATTTATTATATTAAGCCCGGCTGAGTAAAAACCATTTGAATGATTAAGGAGTCCAAAATGCACTTCACAGTGAGTACGGGCCTGCTTCAAAAGGGGCTACAGAAGGTGGTTGGCGTTATTCCAACCAAAACGACTATTCCAGTTTTAGAAAATGTACTTTTGGAACTTCAGAATAATCAACTGAAATTAACAGGGACAGACCTTGAAATCTGCATCTCCACTGAAATTTTGGTTACGGGAGCAATGGATGGCGCTTGCGCAGTTCCCGCTAAATCCCTGAATGAGATATTAAGAGAGCTGCCTGAGATACCCATTGATATTCAATTAGAAGAAAATAATAAAGTGACACTGCGAACCAAAAATGGTTTATATAAGTTAAGTGCGCAACCCAAAGAGGAGTATCCCTCGATTGATATCGAAGATAGCGAAGGTGAAATCGATATCGATAAATCAATCTTAGCACGCATGATTACCAAAACAATCTTTGCTGCTTCTACGGATGAACTACGAATTACGCTCATGGGAGTCTACTTC
The DNA here is from genome assembly GCA_034505795.1 of Candidatus Zhuqueibacterota bacterium. Classification (GTDB taxonomy): domain Bacteria; phylum Zhuqueibacterota; class Zhuqueibacteria; order Thermofontimicrobiales; family Thermofontimicrobiaceae; genus Thermofontimicrobium_A. Next base: position 27,239 of record JAPDQM010000028.1, on the reverse strand, counting down.
CAATTAATGGCTGATGAATTCAGGTGTGTGGCAACGGATGGACATCGATTGGTAAAAATTGATAACAACAAGGTGCAATCACCAAACTTTCAAAAGAATGTCATCGTGCCTATTAAGGCGCTATCGCTGATCTTGAGAAATATCGAGAGCGATGCTGAGGGAAAAAATGTTCATATTGCCTTTGGGGAAAATCATATTCTATTCCGCTTTAATGAAACTTTTATCTACTCCAAAATCATTGATGGGCAATATCCTAAATATGAAAATGTAATTCCAAAAGATAATGACAAGCGTCTCATTGTGAATAAAGAGGATTTGGCTGCCGCAGTCAAGCGGGTGGCAATTTTTTCCAATTCGTTCAATCATCAGGTCAAATTCAGCATTCAGGATAATTCATTGAAAATCAGTTCGGAGGACATCGAATACGGCGGCGAAGGAACAGAAGAAATACCCATAAAATACGATAGCGAAGCCATGGAAATTGGCTATAATGGAGTATACATTTTGGAATTAATTCGCCATATCGATACCGATGAAGTATCCTTCCTGCTGAAAGATGCTGTAAGTGCTGCGGTGGTTACTCCAACAACACAGAAGGAAAACGAAAATTTGATGATGCTTATCATGCCGATTCGATTGAATGACTGATAGCGATTCGTATGAAGTTAGCATCATTAGAATTAACCGATTTTCGGAACTACAAAGATGCACAGATTGCATGTGGGCCGGGAATAAATTTTGTCATCGGACGTAATGCACAGGGAAAAACCAATCTGCTGGAAGCTATTTATTTGCTCTGTTTTTCAAAAAGTTTCCGCACTCGATACGATAAAGAAGCAATCGCCTTTCAGCAGCCGTTCTTTCTTATTAAAGGAAATTTTCAAAGTGAACACGGAAATGTCCACCGATTGGTTTTGAGGTGTGATCACCAAAGCGGCAAGGAAATTCTGATCGATCGCAAGCGGATTCAGAAAACGTCTGAGTTGTTGGGCAAATTTCCAATTGTTGTATCGTCACCGGATGAATATGCGGTAACTATCGGCCCGCCGCCCGAGCGACGGAAGTTGGTTGATATTCTTTTATCACAATTGCACCAAAATTATTTTTCAAATTTGCAAGAATACCACCGAATTCTTCAGCAGCGCAATGCGATCCTATCCAATTGGAAAAGCAGCGGGGCTATCACAACAGCAGTTCTTGATCCATGGAACCAAAGGTTATTAGATACCGGTACACAGATCATGAGTTATCGCTTTGAATTTTCAAAAGCATTTTCTATAATTATCAATCAAATTTATTCAGAATTTATTCGGTCGGAAGAAACAGTATCATTTAGGTATAGAGCAAACATTGAATTTGATCATATTGAAGATTTAAAGGATCGGTTCGAAATCAAAATAGGGCAGTTGCAAAAAGCTGAGATACGCGCAGGAGTTACCCTGGCTGGACCGCATCGAGATGATTTTATATTTGAAGTCAATGGAAAGGAGTTAAAAAAATACGGCTCTCGGGGCCAACACAAAACGGTATTGATTGCATTGGCAATGGCTGAAGCTAAGATGTTGCAGGAACAGCTTAGTGAGCAGCCGATTATATTGATTGACGATCTTTTCTCTGAATTGGATAGCGATCGTGCTCAACAAATTCTCGACCATTTAACCAAGGTTGGGCAAGTTTTTGTCACTGCTACTAATATGCCCAAAATTGTGGCTTCAACACAAAACAGATATTTTATGGTTGAAAATGGTAAAATTGAGCTGATAGATGAAAATGCATTAACCGCCCATTAGCATTTTAATATGAAAACACTTGGTCAAGCGCTCAAAAAGTTGCTTCAAGATCTGGAAATTGAAAATCAGGTTCATCAATATCAGGCGGTCACTTTGTGGCCTCGAATTGTTGGTGATAAAATTGCCAGCGTCACGAGGGCAGAGAAGGTGGAGCACCAGGTCTTATTTATCAGAGTCAGCAACGATAGTTGGCGAAATGAGCTTTTTTATATGAAAAAGGATATTATTGAGAAACTAAATGCAAAGCTTGGACAAAAGATTATTAAAGATATCCGACTGTATTAGATCTGTTTTTTTGATGGGGGCCTATTAAAAGCAAATTGAAATTGCATCCTTAGCTGTATCAGTTTTTATTGTGGGTATGTCAACGGAAGTTTGAGGAAAATGTGAATATGTCTGAACGCGAGAATGACGTAATAGATAATGAACTGGAAAAATACGATGCCAGTCAAATCACCGTTCTCAAAGGTTTGGAAGCGGTTAGACGTCGGCCGGCCATGTACATCGGCGATGTTTCGATTCGGGGCTTGCACCACCTGGTGTACGAAGTGGTCGATAATAGCGTTGATGAGGCACTGGCTGGCTTCTGCACCGAAATTGAGGTTTCGATTGAGAAGGACAATTCGATTGTTGTGATCGATAATGGCCGCGGAATTCCGGTGGATCTGCACCCTACCCAGAAACGTTCTGCGCTGGAAGTGGTAATGACCATGTTACATGCTGGCGGCAAGTTTGATAAGAAATCGTACAAGGTGTCCGGTGGGCTGCATGGAGTGGGCGTTTCTGTGGTCAATGCGCTTTCAGAATGGTGCGAAGTTGAAGTATACCGCGATGGTTTAGTCTATCATCAAAAATATGAGCGTGGAGTACCAGTAACTGAGGTCACTCAAATTGGCAAAACCAATAAGCGTGGCACCAAAACGCATTTCTTTCCTGATAAGGAAGTGTTCAAAAAGATTAATTTTAGCTATGAAATCTTGTGCGAGCGGCTGCGCGAATTGGCCTTTTTAAACAAGGACCTGCAAATAAAAATTGAAGACAAGCGAAGCGGAAAGTCAGAAACTTTCAAATACAAGGGCGGAATTCTGGCGTTTATCGCTTATTTGGATCAGAACCGTGATTCAATTCAGAGCAAGCCAGTTTATATTGAAGGCGAAAAGGAAAATGTACCGGTGGAAGTCGCTTTTCAGTATAATAATGGCTATAATGAAAATATCTTTTCTTATGTGAATAACATTCACACGATGGAAGGCGGTTCGCATCTAATAGGATTTAAATCCGCTCTTACCAGGACGTTGAACAGCTATGCTACCAAAAATAATATACTGAAAAATGAGGATTTTACTTTAACTGGCGATGATGTGCGCGAGGGGCTAACGGCTGTTGTTAGCATCAAACACATGGAACCGCAATTCGAAGGGCAAACCAAAACGAAATTGGGCAACAGCGAAGTCAAGGGAATTGTCGAGAGCATCGTAAGCGATGGTCTATCCCTTTTCCTTGAGGAAAATCCTTCGATTGCGAAGGCGATGATCGAAAAAGTCATCACTGCTGCGCGATCTCGAGAGGCGGCGCGAAAGGCAAAGGAACTCACGCGAAGAAAAAGCGCCCTGAATGGTGCCGGCCTACCAGGTAAGTTAGCTGATTGCTCCATTAAAGATCCGGCCCATTGCGAAATATATCTGGTTGAGGGAGATTCCGCAGGAGGTTCAGCGAAACAGGGACGTGATCGCCGATTTCAGGCGATACTGCCGTTGAAAGGCAAAATTTTGAATGTGGAAAAAGCGCGGCTGGATAAGATATTATCCAATGAGGAGATTGGCACTATTGTGACCGCGCTGGGGACTGGTATTGGAGCTGCCGATTTTGATATTTCGCGATTACGATATGGCAAGATAATTATTATGACCGACGCGGATGTGGATGGATCACACATCCGTACCCTCTTGTTGACATTTTTTTTCCGCTATATGAGAGAATTAATCGAGCAAGGGCATGTTTACATTGCACAGCCACCGCTATACCGAATTTCAAAAGGTAAACAAGAAAATTACGCCTATGATGACGAGGAATTGGAAGATATTTTGAAACGATTGGGTCGGAACGGCGTGTCGATTCAACGATACAAAGGTCTGGGCGAAATGAACCCAGAACAACTCTGGAAAACGACTATGGATCCAGAGAATCGAACCGTCTTGCAAGTAACGATCGAAGAAGCATTTCAAGCGGATTTGATATTTTCAACGCTCATGGGCGATAAAGTAGAACCGCGGCGAAAATTCATCGAAGATAATGCCAAGTACGTTCGAAATCTGGATGTTTAAAAACGCGACGTTGATTAGAATGATGGTTAACAATCGATAATGGAACCGAAGCATGGAAGTTAAAAAAGAACGAATTATTCCGATTTATATTGAAGAAGAGATGAAAGATTCCTACATCGATTATTCGATGTCGGTTATAGTTTCTCGAGCGTTGCCGGATGTTCGCGATGGACTTAAGCCAGTTCATCGCCGCGTCTTATATGGGATGCATGAATTGGGAGTGCGGCCGGGTACAGCGTACAAGAAAAGTGCCCGTATTGTTGGCGAAGTGTTGGGCAAATATCACCCGCATGGCGATACTGCGGTGTATGATACCATGGTGCGTATGGTGCAGGATTTTTCGCTGCGGTATCCATTAATCGATGGTCAGGGAAATTTTGGTTCGCTGGATGGCGATGCGCCAGCGGCGATGCGATATACCGAAGCACGACTGATGCCGATCTCGGAGGAACTCCTGCGCGATCTGGATAAAGATACCGTTGATTTTGTTCCCAATTTTGATGAATCCCTCAAAGAGCCCAAAGTGCTGCCGGCTCTATTGCCAAACCTGCTGGTTAATGGTTCCTCGGGTATCGCTGTTGGCATGGCCACCAATATTCCTCCGCACAATCTGAATGAAGTGGTCGATGCTCTGGTGGCGCTGATCGATAAACCAGAAATCAAGATCGATGATTTGATGAAAATTGTCAAAGGGCCGGATTTTCCTACAGGTGCGCTGATATACGGGGTAGAGGGCATCGATGAAGCCTATCGATCAGGCCGCGGGCGGATAATCGTCAGGGCGCGAGCAAATATTGAGACCGGTCGCAGTGGCAAGAATTTCATTGTCATCACCGAAATTCCCTACATGGTCAACAAAGCAAATTTGATCGAAAAGATTTCGGCGCTGGTTGAAGAACGGAAAATGGAGGGGATAACCGAGGTCCGTGATGAGTCTGACAAAGATGGCTTGCGAGTGGTCGTCGAATTGCGCAAGGATGCCCAGGCGCATGTGATTTTGAATCAGCTTTATCATCATACGCAGATGCAGGTGACCTTTGGGGTCATTATGCTGGCTCTGGTGGATGGGGCCCCGGCCGTGCTGAATCTCAAACAAATGCTGCAGCATTTCATCGACTTTCGGCACGATGTGGTAGTACGACGGACCAAATTTGATCTGGATAAAGCCGAAAAGCGAGCCCATATTCTGGAAGGTTTGAAAATAGCGCTGGATCATATTGATGAAATTATTGAATTGATCAAAAAGTCGCGCGATCCGGAGACAGCCAAAAACGGCTTGATGCGCCGCTTTAAATTGTCAGAAATCCAGGCGCAGGCCATTCTGGATATGCGGCTGCAACGCTTGACCGGACTGGAGCGCAAAAAGATCGAGCAGGAATATCTCGAAACCATCAAATTGATTAATCAATTGAAAGCCATCCTGGCCAGCAAGCCCAAGCGAATGCAGATTATTAAAGAAGAGTTGCTAGGGCTAAAAGAAAAGTATGGTGATGAACGGCGCACGGAGATTATTAAAAAGATTGAGGAATTCTCAATTGAGGATATGATTGCCGAAGAGGATATGGTGATTACCATTTCGCACTTTGGGTTTATCAAGCGTTTTCCCGTTTCGGGGTATCGTCGTCAATCGCGTGGTGGCACCGGCTCGTCAGGTGCCAGCACCAAAGAAGATGATTTTATCGAGCATCTTTTTGTTGCCTCCACTCATCAGTACCTGCTAATTTTTACCAATCGCGGGCGCTGTTACTGGCTCAAGGTGCATGAAATTCCGCAGGCCGGAAAGGGATCGAAAGGCCGGGCCATTGTAAATTTGATCAATATTGGTTCGGATGAGAAAATCGCTGCTATCGTCAATGTGCGCCAGTTTGACGATAATCATTTCGTGGTGATGGCCACCAAGCAAGGTCTGGTGAAAAAAACCGTTTTGTCAGCATTTGGAAATCCGCGGAAAGGCGGTATTAATGCTATTAATATCCGAAGCGAGGACGATCTGATCGATGCTAAAATTACGGATGGTTCCCAGGAAATTGTATTGGGAACCTATTCTGGTAAGGCCATCCGTTTCTTCGAATCGGATGTTCGCGACATGGGCCGGCAAGCTACCGGGGTCACCGGTATTCGATTATCCAAAAATGATTATGTTGTCGGCATGGTTACGGTTCGTAGCGATACCACCTTGTTGGTGATCACCGAGAAGGGCTTTGGCAAACGAACCCCGCTGAAGGAGTATCGGTTGACACGGCGAGGAGGAAAAGGGATTGTTACGGTAAATACCACCGAGCGCGTGGGAAAAATGGTTTCGATAAAAGATGTGGGCGATGATGACGACGTCATGATTATTACGACCAGCGGCAATGTCATTCGCCAGTCGGTCAAAAAAATTCGCGAGACGGGGCGCGCGACACAAGGTATCAGACTCATTAAATTAACCGAAAAGGATCAAATTGCAGATGTAGCCCGAATTGTAAAAGAGAATAATGAATGAGAGCACGCCAAGAGATGCAACTACCGGTTTAGTTCTTGTGATACCAACGGATATGTGGAAGGAAGCAGCATGGAAACGACATCTGGCGAGAAAGAGAAGCAGCTTTTAGCAGCAACAGTTCGGGAACGATTGATTGGAAATAAAAATTATATTCTTTATAAAGAACTGTTGGATAAAAAACTACCAGCGTTCCTTAAAAACTATCTTCAGAATAGTGTTCAGAAATTTATTTATACTGAGGAACCATTGCAGTTCAATAATTCAACGCGATATGATTTCGAGGATGAAAAAATCAATCGCTTGAAAAATGAACTGATCAAAGCCTTCGAAGAGGTCACGGTATTTTCATTTGAAGAATTAACCAGCATCATCAATCATACGGTGGCGCTGCAATACGACTTTCTGGTGAAGCCGGGCGCAACGCTGTTGAATATTTTTTACCGTAACAAATCCGATCAGGTACAAACCGAAATTCTTCGAGTGCTGGAGGCATTAGATGATCAGCGAATTTACATTCAAACGCTGATCCGAAATGTGAAAGAATTTGAGCAATATCATATTGTCGAGGACAATTTCAGAAACCTGCTGGCAAAAACAGAAGAAGAAACCTATTCTCAAAATTTCATGCGGTCGTTCATCTCCGACGTCTCTGCTTTTGCCAATTTTTTAGAATTGATTTACGGTTCTGAAGATAAAAAGCTGTGCGTGGATCATGTCAAGCTGCTGCTGGTCGAGCGCGATTTGCAGCAATATCTATCGACCTTTGATCAGTACAATGGCAATAATATCGATGTGGATGATATTGCCTCGATTTTGATTGATTATTTGGTTAATAAAAGAATCAAGCGGGCAAAAGAAGTTGATTCTGTGGTCGATGAGATTGAGCGGTTTATAACCGAGTCCCTGGGCGAAGAGCGAATTGATGAGGCGGTAGAAGAGCAGACTGAAATTTACCAGACAGAAATTGATCAGAGTTTTTCTGGTGCGGCGTCAGTGCCAACAAAATTAGCGCCTGCGATTTCCAGAGAGGGCAAAAAGAAAAAACATCCCAAAATTACCCACACCTGGAAAGATCCTCTGGATATGATTATCGATCGCCGCAAAATCGAGGAACAGCCAACGGTACCAGTGGAGTCGTTATTAGCACTGATTGATTTGAAGGATGAAAAATTTATCAAAAAGCGAGTCTTTGGCGATGATGATACTGCCTATCAAGAATTTATTCGTCAGTTGGATGCGCTTGACAACTGGAAGGAAGCTAAAAAATATATCGAAGATGAATTAATGGCTCGCGGCATTGACTCTTTTTCCAAAGAGGCTTTGCGGATTACCGACTTAGCATTCGAGCGCTATTTTCCCAAAAAACGTTGATCACATAGCTTGAGGAGAACAAAATGAACGCCATAAATCGATTGTTACATCGGCCGTGGTCGGCTATTATGATTGCGATTTTCATGGCTGTAATTGTGTTTACATTCGTATTTTCCCTGGCCCAACAGAATCCAAATGAGAAAAAGGGATTGGTGACCTATACTGATGGTCGTGTGAAAAAGAAAGAATTGAAAGAAGAGGATTGGAAAGATGCGGTCAAAAATACCAGCGTTTTGAGCGGCGATCGCATTCGTACCTACCAGAAATCGCGTGCAGAACTGGAATTATTAGAACTGGATGTCATTCGCATGGCGCCAGAAACCGTGATTGATATTGTGAAGCTGTATGAAGAGACCAAAAGCAAGGTCAAGGAGACCCAGATTACAGTAGAAAAAGGCGACATCTGGGCCAATGTGACCAAGAAAAAAGAGAATGCCAAGTTTGGAATTTCAGCGCCAGTAGCCGTGGCGGCCATTACCGGCACCGTTCTCCGCATGGGTGTTTCCGCCGATTCCAGTACGTTGTTGAAGGTATATAAAGGGGAGGTTCAGATTACCAATGCGCCGGAGAAGACCGATTTGACCCCAAAATCCATCGGCGTCTATGAAGTTCCGGGCCCGTATGAAGTTCCAGGTCCCCATGAAGTTTCGATGGAGGAGTGGGTTTATATCGTTAAAAACATGCAGAAGATCCTCATCGATAAGCGCGGACAGGTGAAAGAGGTTGGGGAATTTAAGGAGACCGATAAAGATGAACAGTCCAATTGGGTGAAGTGGAATTTGCAGCGAGATCGGATGCAATGAATCGACGGCGTTGGCAATGCTTCGCCCGACAAGGTCCTGGTTTGACCAATTGATTTTTTAAAATACATCGCCCACAAAGCACAGCTCAAACCCGCAATTAAAATTTGGCTTCTGAGCGTACTTCGTGGGCGATTTCCTTTTTCAAAGCTGCTGTTGAAGATACATTTTCAGGACAACTGCAAATTTAGCAGCAGCGGATTGATCGACATTTTCTTGTTGGTGCAGTGCTTTTGATGTCAATCTAATGCAGTTACAGCCGCTCTGCACTAAATGTATCGCCCTGGCGGATATCGCCGGTTTTGAAACCCTTAGCGAACCAGCGCATTCGTTGCTCGGAAGTGCCATGGGTGAATGCATCAGGTACGACATAGCCCTGAGTACGCTTCTGGATGCGATCGTCCCCTACGGCACTGGCCGCATTGAGAGCTTCCTCGATATCACCCTCTTCCAGAATGTTCTTCATCTTCTGGGCGTGGTGGGCCCAAACGCCGGCAAAAAAATCTGCTTGCAATTCCAGGCGGACCATGATCTGGTTAAATTCACGCTGACTGACGCGATTGCGCATGGCCATCACCCGGTCGTTGATGCCCATAAGGTTCTGGACGTGATGGCCAACTTCGTGGGCAATGACATAGGCCAGCGCAAAATCGCCAGGCGCTTTAAAACGCTGTTGAAGCTCCTGGCAAAAGGAGAGATCGATATAGAGCTTTTCATCTGCGGGACAGTAAAATGGTCCGGTGGCAGCACTGGAATAACCGCAAGCCGATTGCACGGCTTCGGTATACAGCACCAGTTTCGGCTCGCGATAGCTACTACCCTCTTGACGAAAAATGGTGCTCCATACATCTTCGGTATCACCCAGCACTACGGCCACGAATTGTGCCAATTGATTTTCTTCCTCAGTCGCTTGATAATTGGAGATAGAGCCTTGATCGCTGCTGGACATGTTGTTCAAAAGTTCCAGCGGATTGCCGCCAAGTAGCCAGACGATCAGAATAATGACAATGGTGCCGCACCCACCGCCAACCACACGGCGAGGAACGGCGCCGCGACGATCCTCGATGTTGGTGCTTTGCCTTCTTCCTAACCAACGCATTTCTTCCTCCCTCGTAAATTAATTGATTAGTTAAATTGAAAGGTAAAATATTATTTCAGCAGCCTGTCACTTGATAACCGCTGCTTTGGTCATAACGCTCTCGCCGGTACCTGTTTTTAGATAGATGATGTAGACGCCATTCAGAACTTTATGGCCATTATCATTGCGCGCGTCCCAGGTAAGGTCGCCGGCATGGGGACCTTTTCGTCCCTGGGGCTCGTCAGCTCGAAATTTTCGCGACCAGACCAGTTCGCCAATGAGCGTATAAATTTTGACTTCAACATCGGTGTCTTCCTTTAGGTAATAAGCAATGGTCGTTACTGGCCGTTGAGAATTACCGAAGGGATTGGGATAATTTCTAAAAAAGTCCTTCAGGTTATCGCCTTTAATCAGACAAAAGTCCGATTCTAATAGTAAATTTACTCCAGTCTCTTGTCGTGCACCTTCGATGCGTGGTTTGGTATAAGTCAATGATTCCTGGATGTAGATATTTGTATCCGCCTGGATTGAGAGCATCACGTCTTCCAGCGTTGGCTCGGCAGCAATATCAATGACCAATTCTACTGAATCAGTGACACCAGCGGCAATTGCCAGTGGCTGCGATAGATAAATTGGTACGATTGAACCACCAGAAAAATCGGTCACGGCGCCGTAAATAATGTGAGGCTGGCCGAATTCGACCACCGCAATCCGGGAAATGATTTGTGCCGGCTGGTTGATGGGATTGCCATGGCGATCCTTGATTGCCAATCGAAAACCATTCAATAGCACGCTATTGGACAGTGGATCGTCCTTCAGATTGCTGATCTCCAATCCCAACATGGGAATATTCGTTTGGCTACGGACCACGGTGCTGGGAGTTCGATTGTCCAGGCTGGCTAACCTGACGGTTTTTTGATTGGTAACGATCGAGATAATGTCCCGCCGAATCTCTTGCCAGAAAGCGGCTTCTTCATTAGAATTCTCATCTAACGGGCCTTCTTTGGGCCGCACTTTGACTTCAATGTTGCTTGCTGTCGTTGGATTGGCGGGAGCTTTGATCAGCCAATTCACCGGGGCATGACCGGAAACGATCCGTCGTAGCGAATCGTTCGTGGTATACCCCTGACCGGCTGGGAGAACAAGTTCCAGGTGATAGTTGCCGATAAAATTTGCCTGGCCGTAATTTTCGAGATGCGCCTGAACCGTAAAGGTTTGATTGACCGAAACGATATTATCTGTGGCTTCCGGTGGGGAGATGATATCCGCAATCACCTCCACCTCAGCGCGACGGATGACGCTAAGAGTTATGCGGGCGGTGTCACTGATGATCGTAACTGTTTCGTCATTGCTGTCTTTGCCAAAGCAAACGACTTTAAGTTCACGATTGGAAATCGAATCGGCTGCGGCGCGTACGCCCCATTGCACCGATGATTCGCCTGCAGGCAGAATTTGAATCGGGTTGACATTATCGCCAAAGGAAAAGGAACCAGGCAGGATGAGTCGGGCCCGAAGATCCACCATGTGGCTGGAACTCACGTTGGCGGCCACAACAAATAATTGGGAGCTGGACAGAATACCATCTATCGCTCCTATAGGACTTTGAATGGCTGCCGTCAGATTCACGTTGCCGCCAATGACCGTCGTGATCGGAATGTTGATGCGATCCTTACCCTCATCCACATAGGCTGCTTCACTGGTGTTTTCATCTTTGGGCAATTTGATGAACCGGATCGTGAGGTCCGCCGTGGCCATAGGAACGCTTGATGCTTTTAACTTCCAACTGATGGTTGAATCCGCTCGAAATGTCTTGATAGCGGTCTCCGTACTATCCAAGAAGGAGCAGCCAGTGGCGCCCAGTCGCAGCTCCAATTCACCTGTGTCGATGGTTTCGGCAATGCCATTATTTTTGACTATGGCGCTGATAGTAAACGGGCGATTGACGGATACCCGGCCGGTTGTACGAGCGGCTTCGGGGAAGCTAATGCTTGCGGCAAGTTCGAGATTGGCTCGGGTGACCGTTCGAACCCACACGGTGTCATGATACACTTTTGGGCTACCCTTTTCGTCGGCTGAAATGATGATGGCCAGCGGACGGAAATCGTTATCCTGCTTTTCAGGCGCAAAAATGCCCCACAGCACCCGCCCCTGATTTTTCGTTTTGTCCACCAGTTGCGATGAATCGGCGGTAGATTTGAAGCGATAGAGATTGGTACCGATGGGCAGCCTGAGCGTTGCCCGGACGTTTTTCAAATTATCCGAAAATTGAATTTGAGACTGTACTTCAAAATATTGGCTGGTGGAGAGAATGCGATCCGTTGCTCCTGGCGGCGCTGAGATGCCAGAAGTATAAAAAATGCTGGTGGCCAGTGTTCGAACTCGAATGGTGTCCTCCGGTTGAACCAGAAGCGCTTTCTGGTCAATATTTTTATCGCGCGGTTCGTTGTAAATGATCGCGCGAATCGTATCTGGCCCGGACGCTGCTTCTGGTGTTTGAATTTGCCATTCGACAACTTGCTCGGCCTTGAAGGCAAGAACATTGGGTTCGCCGATAGGATTTTCACCCGGGATGATGCGATAATTGCTCGGAACAAAAATCTTGATTAACCCAGAATCGTCGATATCGGCCGGGCGCTCACCCAGTCGACTCACCCGAGCGCGAATCGTAAAACTCTGGTTGATCGTGTAAATGGTGTCGTTGGTGGCCGGCCAGAGCTCGAGTTTCAATTTTGCCGAGTCCTGCACCTCGATTCTAGCCTTGTTGTCAATTACTCCAATTGCTGCCGGCAGTCCCGTATCGAATTCAATGGCCGATAGAATGTTTGAAGTGAATACTTCATTGAAATCATTCTGTTGTGGATTGGCCGTAACCTGAAATTCTGCCAATCGAGTTTCGTTGTGTTCGATCGAAGAAATGAGTAATTGATCCTGCGCAATGATTGATCCACCGGTAGTGGTTAATTTTACGGCAACGTCTTTCACGCGTTTACGCCCCAGATTCTGGATCGCTAATCGAATCAGGAAATTCTGACCGCGATTGACCAGACCCTTCTCGCCGTCATAGTTGAGACAAATCGGCTCGGTGTTTAAAAGCTGCACGGCTGCGGTTGAAATAATAAAGAATTCGGTGCGCGCCGACTGAGGAATATAACGCTGGTCATTGACATCGTTTGCTTCCAACAGGACTTGAATGCTGGCGTTGCCGGCATTTTCGCCGGTGGTCCTGACAACATAAACCAGCGTATCGGTTTTGCCGCCACCGAGAATCAAACCACCGCCCTGTAGCTTCGATGGTGGCTCAATGATATAATCGCGATGATCAACCTCGTTTACTTTGATAATTACATTGGCGGCAGCAGGCGGTTTAAACTGAACCGGGGCTTCGCCACTATTTCGAACCACTACCCGAATATACCATGGTTCAACCTGGGAGGCGCGGATGGTATCGGGTATCAAAATTCCGCTGATCTGCAATGAGGCGGGTCTTTGAATGACGATCGTTTCGGTTGAATCTGGTGATGGTTCATAAATCACACCAGCAGGTTCTTTGGTATTTTGAGCTTCCGCCTTGTCGATCTTGACCGATAAAACTTCACCTGTGGTAACCTGGGTATCGGCTTTGACTTTAAAGATATGCTCCTTTTTTCCGCCGTTGCCCAGGATGTCGGTGATTTTAGCAGTTAAAAAGCCATTGATGGATCGCCCTGACGAAGTCAGGCGAATGGTGGCCTCCCGAATTTCGTCCTGGCCGTTATTTTCAAGCACGACATGGATTGGAATTTCGTTCTGCCCTTGATTGACAAAAGGCGAATTGGATGCACGATTGATAGTGGAGAGCGTACGAATTTTTGCCGGCTCTTCGATGATGACGGTTGTATCGCGCGAGGTAGCGATCGTGGAATCGCCACTGGTTTTTTGACGACCAAAAACGCGAGCATGGATCAGGCAAATTCCCGTGGTCATACTGGTTCCGTCGACGATATAGGTTAACGTATCCGTTTTTCCAGCGAAGAGCGTAGTGCTGCCGCTATTCAATACCGATGGGCGCTTGAGGACAAAGTCGTTACCGATACTGAAAGTAAGGTACGTCTTGGTTGGCAGAAAATCGATGAGAATATCGCTGCCACCTTTATTAGCAACAGCCACTTTTACAGTCCAATCCTGCCCCTGGTTACGGGTGACACTGTTCTGCGATGGAATGACCTTCTTGATTTCTAAATTTGCCGGTTCTTGCACCGTTATTTCGGAAATTGCTTCCTGGACAGCCATCGGGTTACCCGAGGCCAGATCGGTTAGAAAAATCCGCGCATGGATCGCCACCAGGCCAGTGCTAACTCCAGTTTTGTTGATAGTGTAGTACAATGTGTCGGTGCTGGTGCCGGCCAATAGATTGGTTTTGGATTTAACAAAGGTTGTTGGATTCACAACGGTATATTCTGAAGAAATGTTATTTTTGCCCAGGAGAAAGGTTGCGTCAGCCGCATCCAGTCGAACGCCGGTGGCACCGTTATTTTGAACTACCATTTTTAGCCGCCAGGGGACGGTTTGGTTTTTAGTCACATTCGATTGCGAAGGAGATAATTCAGTTATGTTAACGATTGGAGCCGTCTTCACCGTCCAGGTAAAGGTAGTATCAGCAGAATTATCGAAATAAGAGGTGCCAGAGTTCACATCTGTTCCTGTGATCAGTCCGTTGATAAGAACTGGGCCAAGTGTTGCTGCAGAACTGACGTTTACTTTGTAATTGAAAGTCAATTTCTGACCACGACCGGGAATAACCAGGGGTTTGGTTTGCTGCGATTGGATGGCATACTCTTTGGTCACATCTTTGGCCGCATTGACAGAATAGAAACTGAGCGTATCCAGCGTAAGATTTGCACTTGCCATGCCATTATTGACCACGGTCATCGCAACATTGAGTCCACCGCGACCCTGGGTCACTTCATTCGATAAAGAGCTAATTTTTAAAATTCGTAATTGTGGCACAGTTTCTACTGACCACTTTAACTTGGTTACAGCAAATGTATCACTCACCTCAACAGTGCCAATTTTTCCCGATATCCAACCATCGACCGTGACGGTATCGGTTTTGGCGAATGGACCAACGTTAACGATGAAAGAGAGCATGGTGCTGGGACTACCGCCAGGAATGATGGTCACGCTATCGGTCCGAACCACGGATGGAAAATCAGCGTTTCGATTTTCATAGAGCGGCTTTGGCCCTGCGAAGATCAGGCCAGCCCGGATATCGGTGATACTGCTCGTCCCCTCATTTTTAACATTGAGATAAACAGGGACATTCATTTGGCCCTGGGAAACGGCTGTTTTAGGACTGGAAACTGTTTGGACACTCAAGTTGGTAATATAAACTTTTACACTGCCGCTGGCGCTGGCGTTTACCGCATTGACTTTAACATCAGCCATTCCGCCGGTTAACGCAGATTTTAAGGTAAACTGAATCTGACCCGAGTCATTGGCCGCAACCTGAATGCCGGGTAAAATCGGATTGATATCAGCAGTGGTGATGGTCCCCAAATCAGTTTCAACCTTAAACTGTGTATTTTTTGCAACAACATTGCCCTCAGCGTCTTTGATCTTATCGGAGGTAATAATCGAGGTGCTGATCCCATTAGCAGGAATCACGCTGGGATTGGCAGTTAAATTGATGGTACCGACGGCTGCCCCAGGGGTAACAATGATAATACCAGTAGAATCATCTGTGGCGAACGCATGGTCGGCAATGATCCTTCCCGAAGCTGGGGCTTTGGTGGGAGAAAAAGTGACTAATGAGTCCGTCTTATTGATGGAGGGTACCAGGGAGCCGATAGAGCGCCATTGCACCACTACGGGGCCGACGTAATTTTTTCCGGCATCATAGCCTGCGGCATACAATACCAAATCCTGATCAGCAGTGATAGTGATATCACCTAATTCCAGACCAGCACCACCAGAGGCAGTGCGAATTTTGACATAGGCAACGCTTCCGACAACGATCTGGCCAGTGGAATCCACTGCCACACCGATGCTATCAGCGTATATTTTGCCGGAAGTTCCTGGCGTTTTAGGATCGAAAATAGTCATCTGGCCTTTAATTGGCAAAGGCTGATCCAGATTGCCAGTGACGCGCCAGTTAGCGACCACATCTCGCACGTAGTTGTTGTAACTGTCATAACCAGTCGCGTACAGCGTTTTCTTGTCACGCAGGCTGAGATTCAACGATCCGACTTCCTGACCAGCGCCACCCGCCGCATCGGTGATTTTCAAAAACGTTAGGTTGCCGGCTTTCACATTGAAATAATTGGATTGCCCAATTTTGCCGGCGCCGCTGGCGACGATATAGACATCGTTCTGCTTTTTGGTAATCCGGACATTTCCGGACCATTCGCCATTATTGAAATTGGTGGTGCTGGAGGGGCTGATTGTTTGCGTATTATCGACCAATGTCACTGATGAGTTAAAGCTGGTGACCAAATTGGAATAAATGTCTCTGGCTTTGATGGTAATTGGAAACGAAATACCAGCCACCTGGGGCGTGCTGATGTTTGCAAATTCAAAATGATCCAGGGAACTGTGAATAACGGTGAAGGCATTGGATTGACCTGCCTTGCCGCTGCTGGTCGCGGTGATAATATTGTTGGTCAGACTTTTGGTGATGGTTACATTTCCAGTCCAAACACCGTTGACAAAAGCAGTCGTTGTGGTGGGACTGATCGTTCCGGTGAGATCGGACAGGGTAGCCGTACCGACGAAGCCGGTGACTGTATTGTTGTTTTTATCTTTGGCCGTAATGGTGATGGAAAATGCAGTGCCGGCGGTCTTGGGACTGGTAATATTATCAATGACAAAATAATCGACGGCACTGGCAATGACATTGAACAAATTGGATTGACCTGTTTGCGAGCCGGCGGTGTTGGTGACAGTGATGCGATCGTTCGTCCGTACCTGGGTGATGGTAACGTTGCCAGTCCATTTGCCGGCACTGAAATTTCCGCTGATGGTCGGCGCAATGGTGTTGGTCAAATCCGATATGTTCACTGTGCCGGTAAATTGCGTGGCTACGTTGGCGTAGGCATCCAGTGCGGTCACAGAAATGGCAAAGGGTTGACCAGCCGATTGGGTGCCAATATTGGCAAGCTGGAAGCTGGCAAGGGCGCCGGGGTTAACATTAAAGACGTTGGACTGGCCGCTTTTGCCGCTTTGCGATGCTGTGATGGTTACGTCACTCTGGCTTTTGGTAATGGTCACCGAGCCGGACCAACTGCCTCCGGAGAAGTTGCCGGTGGCTGTTGGCGAAATGGTGCTGGTAGCATCTGTCAGATTGGCGGTGGAAACGAAAGAGGTGACCTGATTGTTATAGGCATCCTCAGCAATAATTGAAATCACGAATGATACGCCTGCCACCTGGGGGCTGCTGATCGGTTGAATTCGAAAGTGATCCAGTGCCCCGGGCGCAACATTAAAGGCGTTGGAAGTACCTGCCTTGCCGCTGCTGGTTACGGTGATGGTGTTGCCCGTACGACTTTTGGTAATGGTTACGTTGCCAGTCCATTGGCCGCCAGTGAAATTGGGCGTAGTGGTTGGAGTGATGGAATTGGTGAGGTCTGAGAGCGTCGCTGTACCCGAAAAACTGGTAACCAAATTATTGTTTTTATCTTCGGCGCGAATGGTAATCGTAAATGGCTGGCCCGCGACTTGATTGGCAATAGCGCTAATTACGAAATGATCAACACTGCTGGAGATAACATCAAAGCCGTTGGAGCTACCGCTTTCGCTGCCGCCCTGTCGGATTACGGTAATTACATCATTGGTATTGGCCTGAGAAATCAATACGTTGCCGGTCCAACGACCGCTACTGAAATTGCCGCTTTCGCTGGGGCTAATGGTGTTGGTCTTGTCAGATAAGTTCACCTTGCCGGTAAACTGGGTGGCAGTATTGCCATAATTATCCTGCGCCGTGATGGTGATAGCAAATGGTACTCCTGCTGCCTGAGTAGAGATGGTGCTGATGGCAAAATGATGCAAGGCAGCGGCGTTGATATTAAATTTATTGGATTGGCCGGTCTTCCCTGAGCCCGACACTGTAATCACGTTATCGGTATAAGTTTTGGTAATTGTCACCAGCCCGGTCCATTCACCACTGACAAAATTGGGACTCGCTGTCGGGGTGATGCTATTGGTGCTTTCGCTTAGCGAGACGCTGCTGGCAAAGCTTGTGACTTTATTGTTGTAAACATCCTCCGCGGTGACCGTGATGCTAAATGCCTGCCCGGCGATTTGGGGACTACCGATGGTTGAAAGGCGGAAATGATCGAGTGCCGCTGGATTGACATTAAACGAATTGGATGTGCCGGCTTTGCCGCCGCTGGTAACCGTGATATTATTGCCGGTTCGACTTTTGGTGATGGTTACGCTGCCCGTCCATTGGCCGCCGGAAAAGCTGCCCGTGGTCGTGGGACTAATGGAATTGGTTAAATCGCTCAGTGATGCCGTGCCAGTGAAATTGGTCACCAGATTATTATTGCTATCTTCGGCACGAATGGTGATATTAAATGGCTGACCGGCAACCTGATTGCTTATGGCCGAAATGACGAAGTGATCGACATTGCTGGAAATGACATCAAAGCTATTCGAACTGCCCGTCTCGCTGCCCCCTTGCCGCGTGACGGTGATAATATCACTGGCATAAGCTTGAGCTATTGAGACGTTTCCAGTCCATTGGCCACTGCTGAAATTACCACTCGCGGTTGGGGTGATGGTGTTGGTTTTATCTGAGATGTTCACTTTGCCGGTGAATTGGGTGGCGGTATTGCCGTAATAATCCTGCGCAGTTACGGTAATGGCGAACGGCGAACCCGCAGCTTGCGTGCTGATGGTACCCAAAATAAAATGGTGCAAGGCAGCGGGACTGACGTTGAAGGCATTGGATTGGCCAGATTTGCTGGAGCCGCTCACATTAATAACATTGTCAGTGGTCGTTTTGGTGATAGTCACCGCGCCTATCCACTCGCCACTGTTGAAACTGCCACTAGTGGCGGGGGTTAGGCTGCCGGTATTGTCGCTAAGATTTACCACTCCGCTAAAGCTGGTGGCCTTGTTGTTGTATACGTCCTCAGCCGTAACCGTGATTGTGAATGCTGTCCCAGCTACCTGTGGGCTGGCAATAGTGGAAAGGCGAAAATGATCCAGCGCCGCAGGGTCAACATTAAAGGCATTGGAAACACCGGTCTTGCCCCCGCTACTGGCAGTGATCGTGTTCCCCACTCGGGTTTTAGTGATGCTAAAGCTGCCGGTCCATTGGCCATTGCTGAAGCTGCCGGTGGTTTTCGGCGTAATCGAGCTGGTTAGATCGCCAATAGACGCCGTGCCATTGAAACTGGTTACCAAATTATTGGCGGCATCTTCTGCTCGAATGGTGATGCTAAATAATTGGCCCGCGACTTGATTGCCGATGGGAGAAATGACGAAATGATCCACCGCACTGGACGTGACATCAAAGGTGTTCGAGGTGCCGGTTTCGGTTCCGCCCTGTCGCGTGACGGTGATGGTATTGCTGGTGTACGACTGGGAGATGGTTACATTTCCGGACCATTGACCGTTGGCAAAATTATCGCTGGCCGTTGGATTGATGGTATTGGTTTTATCTGAGATATTGACCTTTGCAGCAAATTGAGTGGCTACGTTATTGTATTGATCTCTCGCAGTTACAGTAATATTGAACGGTACGCTAGCCTGCTGGGTGCTAATGTTGCTGAGGGTAAAGTGATGCAGTGTGGCAGCCTGAACATTAAATTTGTTGGAGGTTCCAATGGAGCTGCCCTGGGTAGCGGTAATTTCCACGTCATTTTGAGCTTTGGTGATTGTAACGTTCCCGATCCACTGGCCGTTACTGAAATTGGTGGTAACTGTTGGACTGATGGTAGAGGTAATGTCTGATAAATTCACTGTGCTCTGAAATGAGGTGACGACATTATCATAATTATCCTTTGCCGAAATAGTAATGGCGAACGATTGCCCAGCCGTTTTGGGACTGGTAATGTTGGCAAAGGTAAAATGTGTTAGGGTGTTTGGCTGAACATTAAAGGTATTGGAGGTACCCGATTTGCCAGCCCCTGAAACAGTAATTTTGTTGTTGGTGTATGTTTTGGTGATCGTCAGATCGCCAGTCCAAACACCATTGGCAAAATTGGTGGTCACCAATGGGGTCAGCGAACCAGTGAGATCGCTCAGGTTGGCCGTGCCGTTGTAGCTGGTGACTGTGGCATTATTTGCATCCCTGGCGGTAATGGTGACGGAAAAAGGAACGCCGGCAGTTTTGGGGGTGCCGATAGCAGAGATTTCGAAATGATCGATATTTCCGGCCACGACATCGAAATTGTTGGAACTGCCAGTTTCAGCGCCAGCGGAATTGGTGACGGTGATTCTATCCGCAGTTCGTACCTGAGTGATGGTAACATCTCCACTCCATTGCCCCAGGTCAAAAGGCCCGCTATTGGTCGGCGCAATGGTACCGGTCAAATCCTGAATGGCAACAGTGCCATTGAAATTGGCAACCCGGTTATTATAAAAATCTTGAGCGGTGACGGTTATCGCAAACGGAACGCCGGCAGCTTTGGTGCCAATGGTTGCCAGCGAAAAATGGTCCAGCATCGCTGGCTCAATATTGAATGGATTCGATTGCCCCGTGGTGGCGGAACGAGTGGCGGTAATGGTGATGTCATTTGCACTTTTGGTGATCTGAACATTGCCAGTCCATTGGCCAGAGCTGAAATTGCCCGTAGTGGTCGGAAAAATGGTGCCAGTCGGATCCGTCAAACTGACGGTATTGGTGAAGCTGGTCACTCGATTGTTGTAAATATCTTCGGCGGTTATGGTGATAGTGAAGGATTGGCCAGCGATATGGGGGCTGGTGATCGTTTGAAACCGAAAATGATCGAGGTTATAAGGATTGACATTGAAACTATTGGACGAACCGGTCTTATTGCTGCTGGCAGCGGAAATGCGATTGGAGGTGATGCTTTTGGTGATCGTTACGCTTCCACTCCAGATGCCATTGCCAAAGTTGCCCGTGATGCTGGGACTGATAGAATTGGTCAAATCGCTAAGGCTAGCCGTGCCATTGAAGTTAGAAATGGTATTTTCATAAGCATCTTTAGCAGTAATGGTGATGTTGAAACCAGTGCCGGCCGTTTGATTGATCGGAATGCTGGCAAATGTGAAATGATCCAGCGTGTTATGGCCAATGTTGAAGCCGTTGGAAGAGCCCGATTGAGTTCCGTTAGCGGTGCGCTGAACACGAATGATGTTATTGGTGCGCAGTTGGGTGATGGTCACGCTTCCCGCCCAATAGCCCAGGGTGAAACTATCGCTGATTGCAGGGGTAATGGTTCCCGTGTCATCGGAGAGATTGACCGTCTCCTCGAATTGATCGACCTGGTTGTTGAATTGGTCTTTAGCGGTTACCTCGATAACGAATGGCACACCCGCGGTCTGAGCGACGATATTGCCAATTACGAAATGGTCTAATGCTCCAGCCTGGACATTGAATTGATTAGATTGGCTGGTGACGCTATTAGAAGCAATGGTGATTCTGATATCTTTCTGCTTTTTGGTGATGGATACATTTCCATTCCACTGGCCTGCGGTAAACGCGCCTGTGGTTGTTGGGGCGATCGTCCCCGTGTTGTCGGAGAGGGTTGCTGTACCGTTGAAGCTGGTGACCTTATTGCCATAAATGTCTTCTGCAATAACCTGAAGGCCAAAGGAGACACCAGCCGTTTGTGGGCTGGTGATATTCTGAATCGCAAAATGATGCAGGGTATTGGGACTAATGGCAAATTCATTAGAGGTACCAACCTTATTTTGTGCGATTACAGTGATTTTGTCAGCAGGGAGCGCTTTGGTGATGGTTACGCTTCCATTCCAGACGCCATTATTAAAGTTCGTAGTCTCGGTTGGCGTAAGACTGGCGGTGAGATCGGACAGTGAGGCGCTTGTATTGAAACTCAACACATTATTATTATATGCATCTTTTGCTGTGATAGTGATGCCGAAGCTATTCCCTGCAATTTGGTTGGGAATGGCAGCAAATTGAAATGTGGCCAATTCTCCATGAGTAATGGCAAAGGTTGATGAAGTACCTGAATCGATGACGGTACCGTTCTTAAGTTGGGTCTCGATATTCACCGCATAATTACTGGCCGCCAGGGTATGGTTATAAATCATGCTGACCCGGACGCCCACGGTGGCATTGCCAGCAACTGGAGAACCGGTGGAGTCGCGAGTGATGGTGATGATGCCACCAGCGGCAGAGGCAATCAAACCGCCGTTGATGGCATTGACATCGACCGCGCTGGCTATTTCTGCTTCGGAAACATTAAAGCCGCCAGGAAAAGTGATGACGATCTTGCCGTCGACCGGAATACCCACATTCACGCCGTTACCTGTACCCGATGTGGTAAAGGTGAAGGTATAACTGGTCGCAACGCCTGCACGATTGTCTCGTGGAGTGGCTGATATGGCCGTCAATTGTCCTGCATACGTGTTGGTGAAAAATATTGCCAAAAATATGGCCACCAGACAAAGTAACCGATATTTCATTTCCAAGACCTCTCCAAATTAATCTAAACACAACATGAGCGGCGTATTCTGAATCTGAGTGCGATGACAGGCGATGATGTAGATGCAAACGCTCAAACGAATGGTCACTCCTGAACGGCGGTTGAAACTGCCCCGGGAGTGAATTAATTTGAAACTAAGCGTTACAAAAATTATGCCGTCTTAACATTTTTATATCAGCAAAGGCGCTAATGAACAGAACGGCTGTTAATTGTAAAAAAAACTATTGGACCTACAGAAATATATCAAATGTGTAACACTGTCTCCAGATAATACATGTTCCATTAACTTTTTGTGAAACTTGGCTGATGATTCAATTCAAGAGCCGAGAATTCGGATGCCGAATTAAAATATATAAAAAAATGATCAAATATAAAAGCAATAATTGAATAAAATCAAAATAAAAATTTTATGAAATATTTTTCACTTGACACTATGCTCTATTTTGGCTATATTACTTCTGATTAGATTTGATCATTTTTGAGCGTATTTCCATGATGCATATGTGGATGCCTGAATTCTATTTTACTTCTGGTTGCCTTACTTTTTATATTGCTAATAATTTAACGCTAATCGATTTTATTTTCTCCCATCCTACTCCCCACCGCGGAACACCTTTTGATTGGGAACAATTGTGCCCAGGTTTCAGCAAAATGACGTGCAATGCGACGTATTTAAATTTAAAAAGGTAAATCAAGCATTCGATCAAAAACATGAAAGGCAGGAAAAAACGATGCTTAAGAAAAAGAGCGATCCTTCTCCCAGAGAACTAAACTATTCGACTTTGCAATTGACCGGATTGGTTATTTTGCGGATTTTAATCGGCTGGCATCTGCTTTATGAAGGCATTGCGAAATTGATCAATCCCTATTGGTCCTCTGCATCCTATTTGATGGAATCGAAATGGATCTTTGCTGGCTGGTTTCAATCCATTGTGGCCAATCCCACTGCGCTAAAAATAGTGGACTTCTTAAATGAATGGGGGCTGATTGCTATTGGACTCGGCTTAATTGCCGGAGTTTTGACCAATATCGCCACCATTGCTGGTCTGGTGTTATTGCTGCTCTATTATGTTGCCAATCCGCCGCTGGTGGGATTGACCTATTCCATGCCCACCGAAGGAAGTTATTTGATTGTTAACAAAACATTAATTGAAGCGGCGGCGCTCCTGGTATTGGCTGTTTTCCCAACCGGCCGCAAGATTGGGTTGGATGCGGTTATTTTTAAAAAATAGCGTGTAGCAGTCAACCGTGACAGAAGCTATCTTTCGATCCCGGATCGCCCTGCTGATGCAAGGCGACTCAATTGCCTTTTGGTTATGAATAATTATTCATTGAGGAGAGAGTAATATGAGTTCAGAAAATGATAAAGAACAGATCAGTTCAGATGCTCGAAAAAACACGGGCGTAAAGCGACGAGATATATTGAAGGGACTGGCGACGTTGCCAGTATTGGGGGGCTTCATTTATGCCTATGTGGTAAAGCGAACGAAAGATGTTAACAAAAGACAGGCTATTCTGGATGAGCTTGGTATTGCAGAAAAGCCGGGTACCCCTGTCAGCAAACCGCAGGCACCAGCGATTATTACCAGTCGCCCGGCGTCGCTGATTCGGCTGGGAATTATTGGCAATGGTGGCCGGGGAGAGAGCCTGATTCGATCGGCGGGCATTGCCCATCCCGATTGGGTGGAAGAACAGCGAAAGAATGCCGCTCAGAACAAAATGCATACCACGCTGCGCGATTGGCTGGCACAGGACGATTTGAACGTGGTGCTCACCGGCGTGTGTGATGTGTTTGACGTCCGAGCCGAACGTGGTCTAGCGGCGTCGAAAAACGAAGTTCGGCCTGGCGGCGCCAGCGGGCCCTTGCCCGGTGCCAAACGATATCGGCATTATCAGGATTTGCTTGCCAGTCCCGAAATTGATGCGGTGATTATTGCCACGCCAGATCACTGGCACGCCCAAATGGTCATCGATGCCGTGGCTGCTGGCAAGCATGTCTACTGCGAAAAATGCATGACGCGAACCGAGGAAGAGGCGCTGCAGATGGCCGCAGCGGTGAAAAATTCACGCATTGTTTTTCAATTGGGTCATCAAAACCGGCAACTGGAGAGCCACGAAAAAGCCAAAGAGCTGATCCAGAAAAATATTCTTGGCAAAATTACCCTGGTGGAAACCACCACCAATCGTAATTCACCGGACGGCGCCTGGTATTACAACATTCATGAGCAGGGCAGTCCTCAGACCATTGATTGGGATCTATTTCAGGGGCCAGCGCCGCACAAGGTCCCATTCAGCCTGGAGCGCTTTTTCCGTTGGCGTTGCTGGTTTGACTATGGTACCGGTTTGGCCGGCGATTTGCTCTCCCATGAATTTGATGCCATCAATCAAATCCTTGAATTAGGAATCCCCAAGTCGGCCGTAGCCTCGGGTGGTATCTATTTCTTCAATAATAGCTGGCCCAAGAAGGACGAGTATAAAATGACCGAGATGCGGGATGTGCCCGATGTGTTCAATGTGGTTTTTGAATATCCCGATCGTGACTTGACCCTGATTTATAGCGCGACGCTGGCGAGCAATCGTGATCGTGGCAAGCTGATTATGGGACATGATGCGACGCTGCGGGTTGGCTGGGATCTGGAGGTCTATGCTGACTGGGAGTCTACTCGCTACCAGGATAAAATCAAGAGCGGAATTATTGATCCCTCTCTGCCGCTGGTGGCCTACAATCCTGGCGCAGGTGGATTGGATGCCATCACCTCGGCCACGCAGAAATATTTCGCCAGCCGCGGCTTGCTCTACACCTATCGGGGCGGCAAACGGGTCGATACCACGTTCCTCCATATCCAGGATTGGCTGAATTGCATCCGCAATGGCGGCCAGCCCAAATGCAACATCGACCAGGGTTTTCAAGAGGCCATTACCTGTCACATGGCAACGCGATCGTATCTCGAAGGACGGAAGGTGGAATGGGATCCCGTGGCAAGGAAGATTGTATAGAAAAAAATATCGAATTTCAAATCCCAAATATCAAATAATATTCAATCACAAAATTCCAATTTTCAAACTTGCTGTTTCCCATGAATGTTTGGAACTTTGAAAATTGAGTTTTGAGATTTATTTGTATTTTGATTTTTGTAGTTTGAAAATTTAATTTTTAACCGCAGAGATGCAAAGGCGCGAAACATCTTTGCGTCTTTGCGGCTTGGTGTAAGACTAACTAAAGAAAGGTCAATTTATGGCTGAAAATTTAAACAATCCAAAATCATTCACTGTTGCTAAAATCCAACTCAGCATCATGATGTTTCTGCAATACGCCATCTGGGGCGCCTGGGCGCCTGTGCTATCTGCATACCTGATGAACAATCTGGGGTTCAATGGGACTCAAGTCGGTTTTATTTACAGTTTGCTGCCCTTGGCGACCATCATTTCTCCGTTCATTGGCGGGCAAATTGCCGACCGCTACTTTCCTACTCAATATGTACTCATGTTCTTACAATTAATCGGCGGTGGCCTTCTCATTGCGATGTCCTTTGTAACTGACTATACCGCTTTGGCCTGGCTGATGTTCATCTATTGCGTTTTTTACGCTCCAACCCTGGCGCTGACCAACTCCATCGCCTTCATCAATTTAAAAAGTTCAGAAAAAGAATTCGGCGCCATCCGAGTCTGGGGCACCATCGGCTGGATCGCCGCAGGGCTGATTTTGATGGGCTGGCGCACCTGGGCTAAATCTACCCCCGCTATTGCCTTGCAGGGCGATACGCTGTTTCTGGCAGGAGTCTTTTCTATTATCATGGGCGTGCTGTCATTCAAGCTGCCGCATACGCCGCCCAAAAAGGAAGCGGCCAAGCCATGGGCATTTTTAGAAGCCATCAAAATGCTCAAGGACACCAATTTCCTGATTTTTGCTATCATCTCCTTTGTGGTTGCCACTGAGCTGCAATTCTATTATGTTTTGACTTCACCATTTTTGACATCCGATAAAATTGGGGTAGCAGAGTCGGCCGTTTCTGGGGTGATGGTCATTGCCCAGATTGCCGAGATCTTTGTGATGGCGTTTCTGCTTCCGTGGGTCATCGAGAAATACGGCATTCGAAAGACCATGGTTTTTGGCATCCTTGCCTGGCCCATTCGCTACATCATCTTCTCCATCGGCTATCCCTCCTGGCTGGTGATTGCCTCTCTGGCATTGCATGGCTTCTGTTACGTGTTCTTCTTTGTCGCCGCTTATATTTATGTGGACAAAGTCGCCCCCGCTGACATCCGAGCCTCGGCCCAGAGTCTGATCGCCATCGTCATCCTCGGATTTGGGAATTTTGTCGGGAGCAATTTTTCAGGTTGGATTCAAAAATTGTTCACAACTGATGCTGGCACCAATTGGACGAAGGTTTTTATCGTGCCAACTGTATTGACAATTTTGTGTGCCGTGATTTTTATGCTGTTTTTTAGGGATGAAAAAGTGAAAAATAGGTGATTGAGTGTGCGCCACGCCACGCTTGTGCTTTCTGATCAGTACAAATCCTATATAGAGAAAGCTGAACCAGCTACCCATCATCAGCCGACTGGACAGATGCATAATCAAATTAACAGGTGGTGAGATTCCCATGCTTCAGGATCATGAGTAGGTGCTAGCATTCTGATGCAAAAGCTAAAGGAGACATGAACCCAACGCTGATCGGAGAATTCGTGGAACCAGCGCTGAGCCTCATCACAACGAGCGCGGCTGTGAATAAAAACGAAGGAATGCCGAATTGTCGGCAAAATCGACTTGCCT
>JAPDQM010000027.1:0-41551 GCA_034505795.1 Candidatus Zhuqueibacterota bacterium | reverse complement strand
TCGCCGAGAATTGGCCGTCATCTATCGAACTCGCTACGATGATTGGACATTGCCCAAGGGCAAATTAAATGCTGGTGAAAACTGGCAGGAAGCAGCGCTCCGCGAAGTTTGGGAGGAAACCGGCTGCCGCGCCAGGGTGATCAATTTTGCAGGTTGCGTATCTTATGTAGTTCAAAATGTCCCCAAAGTTGTGCTCTATTGGAATATGAAGCTGATCGAAGATGGCCATTTTCGACCGAATGGGGAGGTCGATCGGCGGCAGTGGCTGCGGTCAGAAGAGGCAATCCAACGGCTAACGTATGTCGATGAAAAAGAATTGGTACAGAAAAATCTGAACGCTTGGTGAATTGTTGATTCGAGAGAATGATAGCAAATTGAATACAAGGGGCTAATTGACCGATGACCAGTCGCGAACGCATTCGAACCATTATCAGTGGCGAGGCCGCTGACCGGGTGGGATTCTGGTTGGGCAAGCCGCATCCGGATACTGAGCCGATCTATTTGGCCGCGTTTGGACAACGGGATATTGAAGGCGTGCGACAACTGTTGCATGACGATTTCCGTTGGTTCAATCCGCAATGGATTTCCTACAAACACCCCCAAGGCAAGCCGATATGGGACAATCAACGCCGCGGTAAGGAATTGGCTGCCGAGGGCGTTTTTGCTGACTGCACCGATGTCCAGCAGGTGCACGATTTCGATTGGCCCAATCCAGATTATCTTGATTTTACCGAAACATTGGATGAGTTGCGGCAGGCTGGCGATGTTTATCGCGCCAGCGGTTTCTGGTGTCCATTCTTCCATGAGATTGCTGATTTTTTCGGCATGGAAAATTACTTCGTTAAAATGTACACCCATCCCGACGTAGTTCATGCCGTCACGCGGCACATGATCGACTTCTATCTTGAGGCCAATCGGCGATTCTTTGAGCAGGCCGGCGATCTCATCGACGCATTCTTTTTCGGCAATGATTTTGGCACTCAGCTTGATCTATTGATCAGCCCGGAATTGTTCGAGGAATTTGTTTTTCCTTATTTCAAAGAACTAACCGATCAGGGACATCGGCATGGATTGCAGGTGATCCTCCATTCCTGCGGCTCGATCTACAAAGTTATACCGCGGTTGATAGAGATGGGGGTGGAAGCCTTGCATCCGTTGCAAGCCCGGGCCAGCAATATGGATGCGGCGATCCTGGCCCGCGAGTTCAGAGGCCGCGTGGCCTTCATCGGCGGCATCGACACCCAACAGATCCTGGTGCATGGTACGCCGGATGAAGTCAAAGCCGAGGTGCGCCGGGTGAAGCGATTGCTTGGGCCGTGTCTGGTTGTCAGCCCCAGTCACGAGGCGCTGTTGCCTAATGTGCCCCCTGCCAACGTGAAAGCCATGGCTGAGGCGGCGCTGGAAGGATAGGAAGAAATTGAAATTTTATTGTGTTTGGAATTACAATCTTAATCCGTCAATCGGAATTAGCCGTTGGCCAGGTTGCGGAAATGCAGTTGCTTGATCGTCCAAATAAAAACAAAGATGAGATCGAAACGTCTCCAATTTACTGGTAGTCTGGGATACAAATTAAGCGGGTTGCTCGATCTGCCCGATGAGGGAGAGCCGAAAGCCTTTGGTATTTTTGCTCACTGTTTTACCTGCAATAAAAATTATAAAATTTTGAATCACATCGATCAGGTGTTGACAGCCAATCAATTAGCTGTGCTGCGCTTCGATTTTACTGGACTCGGCGCTAGCCTTGGCCAATTTGGTACGACCAATTTTTCTTCCAATGTTAACGATATCCTGGCGGCGGCCAATTTTTTAACGCTGAATTATGACGCGCCCCAGATTTTGATCGGCCACTCTTTTGGTGGTGCTGCCGCAATTTTGGCTGCCATGAAGCTTCCTGCCTGCCGCGCGGTGGTTACCATTGCCACCCCAGCCGATTTCGCTTCCATTCGCAATTTGCTGTTGAGTCACAAAGCAGAATTAGAACAATATGGCGAGGCGCAGTATACCATTTCCGGCCGCCAGTTCGTGATCCAGAAACAGTTTCTGGATGATCTGGAGCGGTATGATTTAAAAAAATCATTGGCAGATCTTCATCGACCACTGCTCATCTGCCATTCAGTCGGCGATGAGTTGGTGCCCTTTGCTGAGGCAGAAGCGTTATTCGCTGCTGCTCGCCAGCCCAAGAGCCTGGTGTCATTGGATCAGGCGGATCATCTGGTGTCTGATGAAAAACATGGAGAATATGCTGGCAAATTAATTGTTGCCTGGGCCAGCCTATACTTGAAAATTTAACAAAACGAGAGGAGAGATTTACATGAAAAGCAACGTCGCAACGAAAATCGGTGCGTTCATGATCACTGGCCTTATCGTGATCCTAATGCAACTTTGGGGTTGCGCCACTTTGCAGCAATTGGCGAACATTCAGGAACCGCAATTAGATGTGCAAAACGTCCGTTTTACCGGGATGAGTTTCGAGACGCTGGATCTGGCATTTGACATTAAAATCAAAAATCCGAATGCCCTGGCCGTTAACCTGGCCGGTTTCGATTATGATTTTCAAATCAATGATGCGTCCTTTTTGAAAGGACAACAGAATCAGCCGATATCGGTACAAGCCATGGGCGAAAGTGCCGTGGAAATTCCGCTCACGCTAACGTTCAAAGATCTGTATAGCACATTTCAGTCATTAAAAAATCAGGATAGTTCCGCCTACAAATTAGTCGGTGGTTTGTCATTTAATCTGCCAGTATTGGGGGCTACCCGCATTCCCATTAGCAAATCCGGGAAACTACCCAATCTCAAATTGCCTGAAGTGAAGATTGGTGCGTTGAAGCTGAATAAACTGTCGTTCTCCGGTGCCGACCTGGAATTGAAATTAGATGTCGTCAATCCCAATACCTTCAATTTTCTGCTGAGCAAATTGAATTACGATTTCGCGGTGAATGGCAAGACCTGGGTGAAGGGCTTGACCCAGAACGCAATGCAGGTCAAAGAAAAAGGGGAAAGCACCATCGCTATTCCCATTTCACTCAATTTTTTGGAAATGGGGTCAGCGATTTATCAGATGATCAGCGGCAATCAAAAATTGAATTACAAGCTCCAGGGTAATCTGGATTTGAATTCCTCGTTGCCATTGCTGGGAACAGTGAGTTTGCCCCTTGATCGCACTGGGGAATTGAATATTTCGAAATAGCCACGCCATGAAATTGGAAGCCGATTGCGCATGAATTCAAATCAACGATCACAGGGATCAAGAACATCGCACCCGCCCAAAATACGCCAGGTGCTGCTGGAAGATTTGCGCCAGGGAGGAATACCGGGTACCCTCTGGCAGGATTTGAAAGAGATTTACCACTTTTACCTGGATCAGGAGACCAAGCAGCGCTTGATGGCCATGGGTCGCGTGCGTCGCGGGATTCATGTGGCAATCTGGCTGGTGAAGAGCCTGATCCTCAAGCTGAATCCCCTGCGGCGGCTGTTGCTGGTCGCTGCCATTATCCTGGTCTTGTTGGGGAACAGCGATGTCAGGCTCAATCAGGATGTCCACATCTCGAGCAATTTCAGCTATGTTGGTTTCTTGCTGGTACTGCTGATTTTGATGCTGGAATTGAAAGATAAGCTCCTGGCGCAGGACGAATTGGCGGTTGGCCGTGCCGTGCAGCGAGCATTCATTCCGTCGACGCATCCCCACTTGCCGGGCTGGGACATCTGGCTCTATACCCATCCCGCCAACGAGGTCGGCGGTGATCTGGTGGACTATCTCCAGCTTGATGAGCAGCGGCTGCATCTTACCCTGGCGGATGTTGCGGGCAAAGGATTGGGCGCGGCGCTGCTAATGTCCAAATTGCAAGCGACACTGCGTGCATTGGCGCCAAATTTTCGCTCGCTAACAGAACTGGCAGCTCGAGTTAATGAAATCCTTTGTCGTGATGGCTTGCCCAATCGCTTTGCCTCAATGGTTTATCTGGAATTGGGATCCAACTCGGCACGCGTGGGCATGCTAAACGCTGGTCATTTGCCACCGATACGTATTGGCAGCCAAGAGATTGACATTTTGCCGCATGGCTCGCTTGCGTTAGGGCTACAGCCGAGTTCGTTATTCAATGAGCAACAGATCACGATGCAACCGGGCGAGATCCTATTGATCTATTCCGATGGCCTGACCGAGGCGCGCAATGAGGCCGGTGAATTTTACGGCGAACAGCGGTTGCTGGATTTTTTGCAACTGGCGCCAGAGCTTTCGGCTCAGGCGCTGGGCCAGCGACTCATTTTGGAATTGGAGCGATACAGCGCAGGCGCCCGACGATATGATGATGTCTCGTTGATTGTCGTGAAGCGCTTATCATGAAACCATTTTTTTATTGATCACTGGATCGGAGGAACTCATCATCGAGCGAACCGTTCAATTATACATTTCTTTTTAAATCACATCATTTCATCATCATTGGAGGCTCAATCAACCTATGAAAAAAAATCTCCTACTCTTTCTGGCAAGCTGTTTGGTGTTGTTTCTGACCACAAGTATCACATCCGCATGCACCAATTTTCTGATTACCAAAGGTGCTTCAAAAGATGGATCAACGATGATCACCTATGCCGCGGATTCGCATGTGCTTTATGGCGAATTGTATTTTACTGCTGCCGCCGATTACCAGCCTGGCACGATGCTGGATATTTACGAATGGGATTCCGGCAAATTTTTGGGTCAAATCAAACAGGTATCACACACATACGCCGTGGTGGGAAACATGAACGAACATCAGGTTTCCATCGGCGAAACCACCTGGGGCGGTCGTGAGGAATTAAAAGATCCGAAGGCCATCATGGACTATGGCAGTTTGATGTACATTGCCCTGCAGCGCGCCCGCACCGCCCGAGAGGCCATCCAGGTAATGACCGACCTGGTGGCAGAATATGGCTATTACAGCTCCGGTGAAACGTTTTCCATTGCCGATCCCAATGAAGTCTGGATCATGGAAATGATCAGCAAAGGACCAGACAACAAAGGTGCGGTCTGGGTTGCCCGCAAGGTTCCCGATGGTTATATTTGCGGCCATGCCAATCATCCTCGGGTACGACAATTCCCGCTGAATGACAAAGAAAACTGCCTCTATGCGAAAGATGTCATTTCCTTCGCTCGTGAGAAGGGCTATTTCAATGGCGCCGATAAAGATTTTAGTTTCGCCGATGTCTATGCCCCATTGGATTACAGCGCCATTCGCTTTTGCGACATTCGGGTCTGGGCGATGTACCGTCGTGCCGCTCCGTCGTTGAATCTATCGTCGGATTATATCAAGGCCGTTCCGGGAGCCGAGCCACTGCCACTCTGGATCAAGCCGGATCAAAAGCTCTCGGTCCATGACGTGATGGAACTGATGCGCGATCATTTAGAAGGCACCGAGTTTGATATGACTAAGGATGTCGGCGCCGGTCCGTTTGGCCTGCCATATCGCTGGCGACCGCTCACCTGGAAGGTCGATACCGTCCAATACCTCAATGAACGGGCTACTTCCACACAGCAAACCGGTTTTTCATTCGTGGCCCAGGCCCGATCCTGGCTGCCTGATCCTATTGGTGGCGTTCTCTGGTTTAGCGTGGATGATACTTACAGCACAGTTTATGTCCCCATGTATTGTGGGATCAACGAGGTTCCGCACAGCTATGCCGTGGGCACGGGCTCATTTCATGAATTTACCTGGGAATCGGCATTTTGGGTCTTCAATTTTGTGGCCAATTTTAGCTATCTGCGTTATTGTGATATGATCAAAGAGGTCCAGAAAGTGCAGCGAGAATTGGAAGGCAGATATTTGGCCGATCAACCCGAAATCGATCGCGCAGCTTTGGCACTCTTTCAAACATCACCCCGGCTGGCGACTGATTATCTCACGAAATATTCTGTCCAGGTGGGGAACGCTACTGTAGCACGCTGGAAAAAATTGGGTGAGTTTTTGATTTACAAATTTATGGATGGAAATGTAAAGGACGAGTTGGGCAATGTCAAGCATCCGGGTTATCCTGCTTCCTGGTATCGCATCATCGCCAAAGAAACTGGCGATCAACTTAAGATGAAAAAATTACCTGGAGAAGCTGGCACCCATTAGCGTTGACCATGAGGAGGCGGGGAATGGACTCACAGACCATCCCCGCGCGCCGATGGCTATAGTATTTCTTTTCAACCATGCTCTAATATTTGGGCTGGATAGTTTTAAAAATTTCAGAGGGAGGGCATTTGAATGGAAGCGATTGTACAAAAAGCCATGACGGCTTTTGGGGTTCCGCCACATCGACCCAATTTCTTATTTCTACTGCCAGCATTTTTTGTGGCGCAAGCCGATGGCAAGATTCAGATGAAAGAGGTGATGTCCATCGGTTATAATTCGGTGAAGCTGGGATTGGTTACGGCGCAGGAGGAGGGGAGTGCTGATTTTAATCTCTTTTTGGAACAGATGGTCGAACGATTTCAGCAGAAGACCATGCTAAGTGATCTTGATCTATTGGCAACTGCGGTCAACGCGCGGCTGGCAACCGTTACGCCAGAGCGAGCCAAGGTTATTCGCGAACGCATCTATCAGCTTTGCGTGGCAGTCGCCGACGCCTCTGGCCCGTTGTTAGGCGACAAGATCACCCCTGAAGAAAAGCAGATGTTGCAGCGAATTTTTCAGAAATTGGAAAAGGAAAGTTGAGTGTTAGAACAGCATTAAGAATTCATGTCGGTCAACAAGCCCATTCTGCCCGACATGAATTCTTAATCCATCCTGGCAAATTTGTGGCCATGCCAGGCATTATTGCTTAAAAGGCCATCGGCCGCTCCGAATAGATCTTTGCGCCGAATTGATTGGCCAATTCATTATCTGACAAATCGGCATAGGCCGAAAAGGTATTAAAAATTTTGTTCAAGTTCTTCGGGATCGAGACACAAAACTGAACGCTCGCTTATTGATAATTTTTTTTTAAATTCAGCCGATAATTTTGCATGTTTTACCTCATTATCATCCCAATTCAACCAGGCCGTCTAATTCCGGAAACTGAATTTAAAGGCAATGGCGGTGAAGAAAGGTGACAGCCGCCTTCGATTTTTATCAGGACTTTTTAAATTGGAGGTTTTTATGCAACCAGATTTCATGCAATTACGAAGTAAAATCGGTCTTCAGATTCCGCTGATCGGATTTTACGATGCACCAGCGACGGCAGCATTCGCGCCTTTTGCTGAGCCCCAGGCGGGGACCAGAATCTGTGTCTTTGCATTTTACCAGCAGTGGTTGCAAGGAAAGATGCTCCATTTAACAAAAGAAAACTTTGGCTGTGGAGGCGCGGGCCGCTGCCTATTTGGTGTTCAAACCCGCTCGCGGCAGGATTTTGTGAAATTCCTCGTTGAGGATGAAGGTTTGAAGGCGTCGCCCGAACTCATGAACCAGTGGATTGATGCCACGCCGCTATATCAACCTGAGCATAAAAATATTTTTATCGGCCCCTTGAAACCGTCGCAGTATCAGTACCTGAAAAGTGTTACCTTTTATGTCAATCCTGACCAGCTTAGCTTGCTGCTCATTGGGGCGCAATATGAAAGTTCTCCAACTGATCCTTTGCCGGCAATCGTGCCATTCGGTTCGGGTTGTATGCAATTGGCGCCGCTATTTGCAGATTTGAATGTGCCCCAGGCCATTGTGGGGGCAACCGATATTGCCATGCGGCAATTTTTGCCTCCCGAGGTGCTCGCCTTTACGGTCACCCGGCCGATGTTCGAGCGACTTTGCCGGCTGGATGATAGGAGTTTTCTGGCAAAACCCTTCTGGCAGCGGTTGAAACATGCACGCCACCAAACCCGAAATGCGCAGAGCTGAAAAAGAAGTTCTTAATTTTAATGTTTGAGACGGCAACAACTTTGATGTCTGAGTGAACAATTGTCTGGGTGTTTTGAATGAAGCATTCGCTGGAAGTTTATCTGGATAACCGGATCATTTTTTTTAGTGACGGAAAATGGCTGCATCCGCTGCTGGATTTGCATGAATTTTTAGAGGCTCAGCATTACGATCCCCAGCGCCTGGTAGTCAACGATAAAATTGTCGGCAAAGCGGCGGCGCTGATCCAGGTTCATTTGGGCATCAAACACATCCATGCTAGCATGTTAAGCCAGTTAGCCCGAGACGTATTTGAGGATCATAACATTCATTATGAATTTGACCAATTGGTAGACCGCATCCAATGCCGCACCGAAGATCTGCTTCTAAATGAAACCAATCCAGAGACAGCATTTAGATTGATTCTGAAGTTGGCTGGCCGTTAAAAGCGCCGCAAAGCCGCTATCATACAATTCCCATTTCCAAATCCTCGCTGGCATGACCCATCATCATTTGGACAGATAGGGATGATTGTTGATCGATGTCCTTTGGCAATAAATTACCATCTTGCCCGAAAACCACGCACATCCACATGAACGAATGGACCATGCGAGGCGGTTGATTTATAAACTGCCAAACCGCCTTCAAATGGTTTGTAAGATGACTCCTGGCTCAACGCCTCAATGTGCTCAGCAATGAGTTGGGCGTCTCTGATGTCGATTCTGTTGTCGCCGTTCAGGTCATCCATCTGGCCATCTTTCGGCGACTCATCGATATAGAAATCAGCAGCTGCGCCATAAATGTGACGACTGAAGCGAACATTGCCGATGGCGTTATTGTAATAGGGTGTTCGGTAGCCACTCATAATAGTTAGGGTTTGACACCGAATGCCCTTCAAATTTATTGTCTTGAGAATCAGTTCCAATTTTAGCAATAGGCGCTCCTGAAGCACTGTGTACTTCGGAAAGCCTCCAGTTTGCTTACAGAGAAATTGCTTCAACTGAAAATGTGGCGTGATCCAGGTGTGTTGATTTTCCTCAGTGATCTCAACGAATCCTGCTGGAGTTTCATATTTGTCGGCGTATTTATCGGGGATCTCGGGATAGTCGCCAATGAAGCAGCCGTTCAATTGGCCGTCGTCCATTTCATCGAACGGCACTAGCACGATCATCTGAAGTTGCATGGCCTCCTGGCTGGGAAAATGAACGATGCGAACCGGATAAATACCTGGTGCGGCCGGCGCCTGCCAGAGCCAAGCGGATGAGCGCTCCGAAATGAGCTGACCATCATTGGCGACCAACTGGAACCGACTCGTTGATTGTTGCACCACTGCCTGCAGCTCGATTTTTTCATTGGGAAGCAGGAAAATGGTCATCAGCCGATAAGAGGAAATTTCATTTTTGAATCGAATGGAGAAACATACTTCACCGGTATCGAACTTTTCCACCGCCAGCAATGTTGGTGCACAAGATAATATGAATGCCAGCAAAAACTGGCTGTTGATGAATAAACGCATTGGATGCAAAATCGAATGAATCATGATATGCTAATCCCCACACTGATAATTACTCCCGGAGCACGCCTGCTTCCTGCAATGCCTTGATCACGGCTGCGTCTCGTTGATAAATATCCTCCCGAAAATGCAACCAACCGCGCTCATCGACATAGGAAGTGCAATAGAAGATATGCACCTGTATCGGCTGCGGTAGCCTGACGGTAAAATCTTTGGTTTCATCCAACGCCTTGATGATTGCTTCTCGATTCCAACGAGGGTTACCCTGCAATACATAAGTTGCCAGTTCGATTGGGGATTCGACTCGAATGCAGCCAGAACTGTAAGCCCGCTGCGGCAGAGCAAAATGGGAGCGTTGAGGCGTGTCGTGGATATAGACATCGTATTTGTTCGGAAACATAAATTTGATTCGTCCCAGGGCATTATCGCGACCTGGCGGCTGGCGAAAAACAAACGGTAAATTGTCTTTATTATATTTCGCCCAGTTGATCGAAAATGGGTCCAATACGGTCATATCGTTCCAACTGCGGAGCACTTCAATGTTTCGTTTTACCAGATATTGCGGATTCTTTTTAGCCTCGGGCAGAATATCCTCAGTGGCAATGGTCGGTGGCACATGCCAATACGGATTGAATACCAGGTAGGTCATCTGCGAACTAAAAACCGGTGTTTGCCGATAGTCTTTGCCGACAACCACCGGCATGCTCAAAATGGTTTGGCCTTGTTCGACCACATCCAGATTAAAAGCCGCAATGTTGACCAGAATGTAGCGGTCACCGAGCTGTTTGGGTAACCAACGCCAGCGCTCCATATTCACGGCAATCTTCCGTATTTGTTCTGCAGCCGGCGTATTGAGAGCGGCCAGGGTGCCGGCGCCGACTTCGCCATCAATCTTCAGGCCGCTGCGTTCTTGAAACCGGCGCACTGCGCTTTCCAGGGTATCGTCATATTCACTGTTCAATGCGGCTGGTCGCTCGTTCAAATCGCCAAACAGGATCAGTCGCTCACTCAAAGCGGCTACGCGTTTGCCGCGATCGCCCTTTTTCATTTTCTCTCCCGGCGGTATTTGGGTGGCCTGATCCTTCGCGGCAATCGATTTATACAGTGCCATTTCACTACGCAGCTTGGCATAGCACGGGAAATCTGGCAACAGACTTTTTAGCGTAGCCTGAATGCGGCCAGAATCGATAGCATCGAGCAGCAGTGCGATCACATCGCGCTCTGGTTTTCGGGGAAGCCATTCCGGATCGATGGTTTCCGGATCAAGACGGCCGGAGAGCAAGTGCTGGCTATAAACCAATAGGGCATCGGTTAACAGCAATTCGATATTGAACCACTGCTGGATGGACACTGGCACCAGCATTTTCAAATCGGTTCGCGCTTTGGTGAGCAGCGAATCAAGCACCCGGGAGTGATAATCGTTCGGATTCAAGCCGTCCAGGTCGGCCTGCCGCAATGCTTGCGTTAAACTATCAGCGATATTCCGCGGCCCGCGCTCGTCGAACCAGGCTGACTGAAATTCTCGTTGGCGATAGAAATGATATAACAGGGTATCGGCATGCAGGCGCACGCCAGCAATCTGGATGGCCTGATCCATTTTCGGCTGGGCAAATTGCTGTTCCAGAAGGTCAGAAAGGTTATCCGTCAACGTGGGTTCCTGGATTTGAATCATGATAAATAGCGCCACGATGATTAACAGAATTGCCGCGAGTATATAGATTAGATACCGTTTTTGTGTTTCTGTTAGCATGAAATCATTCTCAGTTACGGTTAGCCAAAATTATACTTTCATGAGAAATCAGTGTCTTAGTCTCATTTCCAATTTGTGTTTCTGGATTCTCTGGTATTGTCACCCAACTCAATTATAGCAAATATTCCAGTGAGAAGCAAGTTTTTTCCATCAGTATTTTGTTAACTTTAGTGAATAAAGCGGATGCATTTATGGGAAAAGATAATGCCTGAAACCGGTTTAGCAGAATGGTGACCATTAATGGGATTTATTAAAAAATTCATCGGCTGCATTCTGAAGTTGGGCACATCGAAGCGTATTGAACTCACAGCACCAAGTTATGTGATTGAGATTGATAATTCGTGTTTCTAACTGTGCTTGTTTGCGTTCTCTCGAAGAAATAAATTAATTCTTGATATTGGCCAGTAAATTTGTTAAGTTCAATGACAAAAACAGAGATATATTCATCCAAAGATGAGGAGTGCTGGCCAATGAAAGTTGCTGTCGCACAGATGAAATGCACGGTGGGCAATATCGATGCCAATATCGAGCAAATGACAGCCTGGGCGAAGAATGCGGCTGACCAGGGGTGTCAGGTGATCGTCTTTCCCGAGACCGTCGATACTGGCTATGAGATGACTGTTATTCGGGAGAAAGCTGATTTCTGGCCGGGACGTTCATTTCTTTCTGTTCAACAAATTGCCAGAGCACATCAGATTCATGTGATCGCTGGAATTTCGGAACGGGAAAAGGATCAGATATACAATACTATCGCGGTGTTTGATCCGAACAGTAGCCTGGTCGGTAAATATCGTAAGGCGCACCTGGCCGCCTATCCGCCGCTGGATGAGGATAGCTGTTTCAGTCCGGGGAACTCATTGAGCATCGCGACCATTGGTGAGATGAATTGGGGATTGCTGATCTGCTACGACCTTCGCTTTCCAGAGATGGCACGGTCATTGGTGCTGAAAGGAGCTGAGGTCCTGGTGCTTTGCTCCGCGTGGCCGTTTCCACGGGTGACGCATTGGAAGACGTTAACCGCAGGCCGCGCAATTGAAAACCAGGCTTATGTCGTCGCCGCTAACCGCACTGGCAGCGATG
This sequence comes from Candidatus Zhuqueibacterota bacterium, assembly GCA_034505795.1. Taxonomy (GTDB): domain Bacteria; phylum Zhuqueibacterota; class Zhuqueibacteria; order Thermofontimicrobiales; family Thermofontimicrobiaceae; genus Thermofontimicrobium_A. Next base: position 29,373 of record JAPDQM010000027.1, on the reverse strand, counting down.
GTCCAGTCACGTTTTGCGGCTCGAGCTGTATTATAGATCCGTACGGCGCAGTGCTGGCATCAGCAGCCGAGGACCGGGAGGAATTGCTGGTAGCTGAGATCAGGAAAGGCGTTCTAACAACGGTTCGCAGCCGAATGCCGATTTTTCGACATCGCCGACCTGAACTCTATGCTTGCTGAATCCGCAGCGATCGCGTGTTGTCGATGCGAGTGCAACCTATGCCTAGTTGCCAATTGTCTGAGGTAGCTTTCTTGGACCTGCAGCCGATTTGATGCGACGATGAGCGACGCTATGGTGTGATTTTATTTGGATGAAATCTTGTTCGATAACTATCTGGATAACGAGTCATAGCCACCGCACGACGGTTTAGCCAGAAGCAAGGTTGTCTGAAATTAAAATTAAGATTGAGATTAAAATTGAGATTGTGATCGTATTGAGGATTGCGAAAATAAAAGGTCGCCGCTTCCCTCATGCGGCGACCTGGGATTAAAAGATTCGTGCCGACGGTTAGCAATTATCGATTCGGATCAATCCAGCGTTCCCAGTCGTCGTCACTCAATTCCCCGCGAGCCGTTGAATGCACCAACTCGAAATCACCGAAACCCTGTTTATCCACGAACACAAAAATAACTCCCCCCTGAATTGAATAATATTTCCAGATATGATGGGCTTTGGTCTCCATGCTTAGGGGAACTCGTTCGATTTCATCGGGTGGTCCGTAGACCAGCAGCACGCGACCGCGGTCAGATTTCCAGCCTCGTTTGAATCCCGAAAATTCATGATTGGCAGTATTTACCAATTTCAGGTATTCATCGCGATATTCGTTTTGAGGCGTCTCCGGGGTCTTGTCCCGCTTGCGCCAAAATTCCAACAAGAACGCCTGTTTGCCCGGAAGATCCAATTTTTTATAGATATTTTTCTCTTCATTGGTGGCAATGTAAGAAGCCGATTCGAACTCTTCGTCCAGCGCTTGAGAGGACATATTTTTATAGGTTCGCTCCATCAGCGCACGCAGCTTTTCCTCATTTAACTTTTGAGTGGCGCTGTCGGAAAGAGCCAGATCGCCTTCACGATAAATGAAAAATTTCTTTTGTTGCGATGCAATCTGTCCGGTCTGAAAATCCTGTGCAACAATCTCCAAAAAATAAGTGCCGGAACGAAAGGAAATGATATTCACTGCACTGACCTCCACCGCAGAAGCGCCCGGTTTCTTACGAACCCGGGGCGGAAATTCCCGCAGCAGTAGCCCTTCGCTGCTTAGCAGCCGGTATTGAACTGAGTAACTGCCAGTGTCCGCGTCAGAGCTTTTTGTCAGGTTATAAATTTCCGCATAGAAGGTTAGCATCGGTAAACCAGTGCCATAAATTTGATCGGGATTGGGGATCAATTGATAGCCGTTTTTGTAAAAGCGAGTTTGTTGGTTGGATGGACTGATTTGGGTGGCCAGCTCGATATCGCTAATTGCTAATGTAGTCACTGGAAAAGGTAAAATGAACAGGTTCCTTTTTTTCTCGCTGGTCAGATTCGAATTCAAATCCGTCATGGATAATTTTAAAATATGGTCGCCTGGCTTCAAGGCAAAATAGCCTAATCCAAATAATTTTTGGTTCTGTTTGACATCGGAGAGACTGTCGACATGGTCGAAATTGATCCATTCTTCGGTGGCTAGAAGCGAATCGTTTTGAAAAATTTCGGCTTTGAAGCTAAACCTGGCGGTCCAACCTGCCGAGTCGGCTACAAACTTCAGATAATTTCGAAAGGTTGAATAGTACAGCTCCACAAACACGAAATCCTGTTGCGCCCGGAACCGGGCCAGGTCGAAACCGAAATAAAGCTGCTCGGGCCCGGTAGCGGCTTGCTGTGAAATTTGCGAAAGTACCACCCCTGCCAGGATGAGAACCAAACACAAGGTTAGGCAGAGAACCGAAAAAAGCTTGTATTGTGACATCTCATTTTCTCCACAGAATAATTAATTATTCCAATTTGACCGACACAATTTTGGAAACGCCGCTTTCTTCCATGGTGATACCGAAGAGGCAATCTGCGGATTTCATGGTCAGCTTATTATGGGTGACGATGATGAACTGGGTCGATTCCGCGAATTCCCGAATGGTTTTTAAAAATCGTTTGATATTATTGTCATCCAGCGGTGCATCCACCTCGTCCAAGATGCAGATGGGGCTGGGCTTCACTAGATAAATGCCAAACAGCAGCGAGATGGCGGTCAGTGCCTTCTCACCGGCCGAAAGCAGGGTTAGCGATTCCATTTTTTTGCTTTTGGGATTGGCTTTGATCTCAATGGTGGATTCCAGCGGATCTTCATCCGGCACGATCACCAGGTCGGCTTCGCCTTCTGGAAAGAAATTTTTGAAAACCTTGATGAAATTTTGACGGATTTCCTGAAAAGATGAGTCGAACCGATCCTGTGCCGTTTGATTGAGCTGGCTGATCGTGTCTTTTAAATCCTGCTCCGCGGCAATTAGATCTGACTGTTGCTTTTCCAGAAAATCGAGCCGTTCTTTTTCCGCTTCAAACTCTTTTAATGCCAATAAATTCACCGGACCGAGATTTTTAATCTGCTGGCGGAGGCCGTCGATTTGTTGTTCCGTCGCTTGAGTATCGAATTGAGGATCAATGGCCACGCGTTGCAGCTCCACATCATATTCTTCGAGCATGCGACGATACAAATTATCCGCCTGAATGCGAAGCTCGGATTTCTTGAGTTCGATTTGATGCAGCTTATCGGCATTGGCCTCTCGATCACGGCGAAGCTGATTGATGACCCTGGTTTTTTCATCGACGTTCCCGCGTTGATCCCGTATCTGCTGGCCAAGTTCAGCGACCTTTAGCTCTGCCGCTTCCTTGGCGCTGTAATCATCCGCCAGCACCTCCGACAGTTCTTCCATATTTGAACGCATCTGCGCTGATTGTTCATCGATCTGAAGCAGATTTTTTGACCGCTCCTGAATAGCGGATTCATGCTCAGCAATCGATTGCTGGATTTGCTGAAATTCGCGAGCCAGATTTTGCTCAATAGCCGATTGCTCAGCGATTTTTAAATTCAACGCGCTTACCTTGGTGGCTTGCTCCTGTCGCTGCCGATCATGTTCTTCGATGATCTGCTGTTGTTGCCGAAGCAGCTCGTTGAGCGACGCATGGTGGGTCGAGTGTTGATTGATTATTTCGGTCAACTCTCGCTGCGGGGTAAGAATGTTCTCGGCTTCTTGCTGCAATTGCTGGTGTTCGTTCTCGATCAGTTGAATCCGCTCTCGCGATTGAGATAATCGGAATTGAAGCTGCGACAATTCTGACCGGGTGCCAGACAATTTTTCCTGTCCCAATTTCAATTGCTGTGCCAGCTCTGACTTGCGTCGCATTTTTTCAAGCCGCTGCTGTTCCAGTTCGCGCAGCTTGTTCTCGCTGGCGGAAATTTCGATCTGGAGTTGATCATGCTGCTGTCGCAATTGTTTGAGGCTTTCCTGGCGTCCGATCAGGCTCACCGAACCGGCGCCTTTGCGGCCACCTTTGATACCGCCCCAATGGTACAGCACTGCTCCGCCAAGCGTAATGAGGTTGATACCATGATGGCTCAGCTTGGGGAGAAGTTGTTTCGCTATCGTCTGGTCTTCCACCACCAGGTATGAGCCAAGCAATAGCCGAATTGCTGCCAGATAACGTTCATCACAGCGCACCAGATCATCCGCCCAGCCGATGATTCCCGTCTGTTGTGGTAGGTCGATATGCGCTTTTGAACCAGCCAATTGTTGCAGGGGCACAAACGTCACCACGCCCTGCTGCAACCGGGTAAGGTCGCTGATGGCGAGATAGGCAACAGATTCGTCTTGCAATAACAAATAGCTGGCCGTTTCACCCAGCGCAGCTTCGATGGCCTGCCGATGCTTCTCGTCCACGGCAATGGCATCAGCGACTGTGCTCAGAAAATGATCTGATTTTCCCTGCTGCCGGAGCAAGTATTGCACCCCCTCGGGATAATCGGCATAGCTTTCCAGCAATTGAGTCATAAAGCCAATACGCTGTTCCACTGAGTCGGCTTGATTTGCTTTTTGGGTCAGAGCATCCCGTTGTTGCTGGATCTGCTCGACCAATCGTTCGGCTTCCAGTTCCACCGTTGTTTGTTCTTCGAGCAGCGCTTCCAATTGGGCTTGCTCCCGGCTTTCGGTGTGTTGCAATTGCCGCAGATGCTTTTCGTAGGTTTCGATTTTTTGCAACAGATCATTTTTTTCCGCCAGTAGATTCTTCTCTCGTTGTTTGATATGATCCAATTGGGTATTTAATCGTTCCAGTTGGCGCTGGGCATCGGACAAAGTCTGCAACTGATTAAAGACCTTTTTTTCCAGATCTCGAATCTCGGCACGCGAGGTGGCACTGGTCTGTTCCAATTCCGTCAATGCCTGTTGCTGCTCTGCGTGCAGTTGCCGGGTCGTCTGAATGGCGGCTGCATTGGTGGCCATTTGCTGCTCCAATTGCACCAGATGTTCCTTTCCGGCCACGATGCGTTGCTTAAGCTGCTCGATCTCGCCCATCAATCGCGTTTTGTTTTCAGCTAACGATTTTAGCCGCTCGCGCTGGAGCAGAATTTCTTCTTCTCGCTTATGGAGAGTAGTTGTGATCTGATTCAACTGCTGTTGCAGGTCTCGATGTTGCTGTTCCAGTTGCAGTAGATTGGCCTGCAAGGCTTCGCTCTCAGCCTCCTTAAAGGAAATTTGGGAAGTCAAGCTTTCCCGTTGGCGGGAAAATTCTTCAAACTGCTGGCCTATCGGGATGAGTTCTTCATAAATTTGACTATAGCGCTGAGTGGCCATCTGAATTTCGAGGTCACGCAGATTTTTGGCCAACTCCTGATAGCGCTGGGCGCGGCGTACCTGCCGTTGGAGCGAGTTCACCTTGCTCCGCACTTCACCAATGATATCCGATAGCCGCAACATGTCCTGCTCGGTAGCCTCGAGCTTTTTTAGGGTCAATTTGCGGCGCTGCTTGTACTTGGTGATTCCCACTGCTTCTTCAAACAGCCGGCGTCGATCTTCGGGCTTGCCGTTGAGAATAGATTCCACCATACTCAGTTCAATGACAGAGTAGGCATCGGGAGCGAGACCGGTATCCATCAGCAAGTCAGTGATGTCTTTTAAGCGACAGGCGGTGTTATTCAGCAAATATTGGCTTTCGCCAGAACGAAACAAGCGTCGCGTGATGACCACCTCGGAATAAGTGATTGGCAAAACATTTCTGGTGTTTTGAATGACCAGCGACACCTCCGCCATGCCCATTGGTTTCTGGGTCTTTGAGCCATTGAAGATCACATTTTCCATGCGGTCACTGCGCAACGTTCCAGCTCGCTGTTCGCCTAACACCCACCGAATGGCGTCGACTACATTGCTCTTGCCGCAGCCATTAGGGCCCACAATGCTGGTGATGCCAGGCATAAATTCGAACGTTGCCGGTTTCGCAAACGATTTGAATCCGAAAATTTTCAGCTTTTCTAAATACACAACTGCCCTCAAAATTAAATGCAGCCCCGGTTGTCGTTACCAAAAATATGATTACTTATCGATCCCGATTCTGCGAATAGAAAAATATAATCCAATCCAAATTGACACTTATTTTCTTTCAAAACGCTAGCGCCGAGCACAGCCAGCGGATAGGTGCACCAATTTTAAGATAATTATCAGTAAAAGTCAAGCCTTTTTTATTTGTCGCCCTACCATGTCGATGGTGGAATGAGGCAGTCGTCCCTTTTCCATGATGACAGGGAAATTGGATCTCGGTACGATAGCACTAACGTCCGATCACTGAACTGTCAGATTCGTCTTCAAAAAAATGGCTTGACTTTTTGGTGCATTTTGTTTATTTTCAGCCGCGCTGTTGACAATATTTTAATAAATAGGTTTGATAGGCTTGCCGTGGATGATCAAAAGTCATTTGCCATTTTAACCATTCCCAATCTTCTATCGTTTTTGCGAATTTTGCTAATTGTTCCGTTGGCCATCTTTGTGTGGCAGGACAATTTGCTAATGATCCTGGTTATTATCGTCATAGCCATGGCCTCCGATTTTCTGGATGGCATTCTCGCCCGACGCTTAAATCAGATTTCAGAGGTGGGGAAAATCTTGGATCCCCTGGCAGACAAACTGGCAATCGGTACCATTCTATTGGTGTTGTATTTTAAAAATCAAGTCCCGCTCTGGCTGGTTCTGGTAGTCATTGGCCGGGATGTGGCAATTCTTTTCGCCGGATTGCTCTATGCCCGAAAATTTAAATTTGTCATGCCTTCCAATTTTGTCGGCAAAGTGACCGCCAATGTGTTGGCAGTGATGATTATCGCCTTTATTCTCAAGCTCAAATTTCTCGAACGAATCTTTGTTCCCGTGGCGATTTGCTTCATCCTGCTTTCGCTGTATAGTTATGGTCGGCGCTTTGCTAAACTTATCGGTAATGCGTCGCTGACCGACCACACGATGAAAAATCGGGCAATGAGCTACGACCGTCAATAAGTCATTTGGCGGATGGCAAAACCGGATTGACAAACACATAGCCAGCACTGCGGACGCTTTTTATGAAAATCGGCTGCGAAGGAGTGGGCTCGAAGTATTTTCGCAACCGAGCAATGAAATTATCAATCGTTCGAGTTGCAACATCGCCGCTAATCTTCCATACCTGCTCCAATAGTTCCTGCCTGGAAACGATCTTTCCTTGGTGATCGACCAAATACTTCAGCACTTCGGCCTCGTGCTGGGTCAATTTGAAAGTTCGCTGACCGGCGCGGCAGGATAAGTCGGCAAAATTGACTTCATTGTCGCCGAATTTGAATATTGGTCGTTCTTGAATCACCGAGCGATACCATCGTTTTCGGCGCAACGCATGTTTCACTCGCAGCAGCAATTCCTTCAAATGGAACGGTTTGGTAATATAATCGTCAGCGCCAATCTCCAGTCCCTGCACCCGATCATCCGCCGCCGCTCGGGCCGTTAGCATCAGAATGGGGATCTGCACTGATTGTTCCCGGATGCGCCGCGCGACTTCAAAACCATCGTAATACGGCAGCATAATATCCAGGATGATGAGATCGAACTCTGTCTTTTCGAACAATTTCAGCGCCTCTTTTCCATCCCGCGCCAGAACCACTTCATAGCCTTCGGCAACAAGATTATATTCCAGACCGACGGCCAGAGATTCCTCATCCTCGACCACCAATATTTTGCTGGCCTGGCCGGATATTTCAGAGGTGGTTTGCGATCTTGTTTTCACTGCGTTTTTTTCGTTTAATGGTTTGTTTTAGCAACCGATTGACAAAGCGTTTCTTGGTTTTTTTATAAACCGGCAGCTCGATGTGGATGGTGCTGCCTTGATTTTTACCTTTACTTTCGGCACGAATTCGGCCGCCATGTGAGCGTACGATCTCTCTGACAATGTATAATCCCAGTCCCGTGCCCCGGCGTTGTGGGCTTTCCGCATTGTACACCCGGTAGAATTTTCGAAAAATCCTGTTCTTTTCTCCAGGTGGAAACCCGACCCCAGCGTCGGCAAAATCCAGCTTGAAATATTTGTCATCACAGTAGCAATGAATCCTCACGGAAAAATGATTTCCAGCATACTTGATCGCATTATCGAGCAAATTGTTAAAAACAATGCGGAATGCATTTTTATCCAGGACACAGCGACACGCACTCAGGTTCTCGATCTGAATTTCTCTGACAAATTCTGGGGGGTACTTGGCCAGCACATCTTTCAAAATGATCGGGATAATGGTCCGCATATTATACACTTTGAAATTGAAGGCCAATTGCCGTTGATCGATGATAACCGTTCCCAAAATTTTATCGATCGTGGCCTTGAGCCGATTCGCTTCCCGAATCATCAATTGAATGAATTCCTGCTGGCGCTTTTCAGGCACCTGCCTGGCCTCCAGCGTTTCGAGGTAAAGCTGAATCGAAGCGATGGGGGAGTTCAATTCGTGCGTGATATTGGCTATAAAATGCTCCTGTTGCCGCTTCTCATTCATCTGCCGCGTCAGATAGATATACAGAAAATAAAATCCACCCTGCAGCAAGACCAGCAATACGCAACCAAAAATAAGCACCAGCACATGATAGCTCCCTGGCCGCAACTCGGGCGAAATTTGATCCCCAACTTCTTTGATGATGATGTGGTTGGAAAGATAAAAATGAATCCAGAGCGCAACCAACAACAGCCAGGTCAATTGGACAGTTGCAAAAATCACAATTGGGTGTCGAAGCCTTTGGGATAACTTGCCTAACAAGGGAATACCTCAGAATATTCTCCGCTACCTTTCGGCTCAAAATGTAATCATTTTTTTATTTGAAAACAAGTCAAAAATTATTATTCTCATCGACAGGCTGTGAAAAGCAATCCCTGCCTGCGTTACGATCGTTACGCCTGGATTGGCACCAAGGCCATCAGCATATTCGGATAGGAATCTTAACAACTAATCCTCCAAGAAAAAATACTGATGGAGAACAGTTCTATTGTTAGTATGGTTACGGCATAGAGGGCGCTATTCAATCACAAAATATCAAAGTTACCAAAAAATTCAACAATGCCGCGCACCGCTCAATTGAGTTTAACAGATGCAACACCTAACGAATGGCAGCGAAATCCTCAATCAAAATTAATCGCCGCCCTTCTTGGTAAAGATTTTGATGTGGCATCTCTATGGCAAAAAATACCGAGCTGAATGGTTGCAGAGAATGTATGATTCTGGAGAAGATTCTGCAGCACAGAGGGGAGGAGGCGATCAGCATCGTTGTGGATAGGTGGCGACCATTTCTTGGCAAAATATTGTTGCACGACAAGACAACCTGTGCTTTGCTAAAACAAAAAATGTGCGGTTAGCCTGAACGCACATGCCGCTGGATTCCAGCAGAGCTCGGTCAATAGATACAAGATACAGCCTCGACCTCGAAGCTTGATTTTAGCGGCATGATTTTTGTAGTTAGTTCAAGCAAACAGTTTCGTCTTAAGGAGATGCTTTTTTTCAGCCGAGATACGAGCTACAGTCAACACTGACGCAACGAAGGGTGCACACATGCATTCACATCTCGAAATGGAGGTGGATTCTCAGTTCGTTCCAGTTGCAGAATTCCCGCGAGAATTTAAGCGACGCTGGTATGCTCAACTTGACGCGCGATTTGTCACCATTTTGCTGCTCTCTTTTTTTCTGCAAGTCGGTGGACTTTTGTTATTGTCCTCGTTGTTGAACCCGGACCAACAATCGCTGCATGGGATCCATGAGAAATATGCTCGCATCTTCCTGGAAAATTACGCAGCTACTGATAATGCCAGCAGCCTCTTCGAGAAGAAAAAAGAAACGTTCTTATATGGTGTTGAGGATCACCTGGAAAGCGCACTTGATGCCTCAAATCCTGCTGCCGGATCATCGTCATTGGGCAGGGCTTCGAGTCAGTCGGCCGCGACCGATACGCGATTTATCAGCAGTGGCTCGGCAAGCTCGTCCAGGCAAGGTGGCCGCTTTGCTGCTGGCAGCGGTGGCAATAATGGCAGCACTGGCGCTGCTGTGGACGATTTATCCTCTCAGGTTGCATCAGAGGGCTTGCTTGGGTATATCATTACCGGCAATGGCAGTGGTAGCGTCAATGAAGAGTTGCGCTCAGTTTTTGCACAAGGCGATCTCCAGTCGCGACAGTTGGAGGGCTCACTGGCTAATGTAAAATTGGTGAGCCACCGCACCATCGAAAGCAACGGCGGTGGTAGAAGTGGTACAAGCGGCGGGCAGGCTAAAGGCGCCAAACGAGAGGTATCTGCAGCGGAAATGAGCGCTACATTCACACCGCTCGAGAAAGCCAGTCTAACTACTATTGCCAAAAATACCGAAGTAGAAACCATGGTGCCAGAAGCATTGGAAAAGAGCGGCAAAAAAGTAGCCGCTCGCAAAGCGGAGGCGGTAGCCAGGGTAGTGTTGTCTCATAATCTTTCCATTCAAGATTGCTATAAACAGGCGCTGAAACAAGAGCCAGCTCTAAAAGGTAAAGTAGTGGTGCGATTTTCGATTACACCGAGTGGCAGCATTGCTGATGTTCAGATTCTCCAGACAACGATTCATCAGGAGTCGATGTTGAATTGCATGATGAATCGTATTCGTCGTTGGAATGATTTTGGTGAAAGTGATCCTGCGGTAGGGGTAATGAGTTATCGTCAGACGTATGTTTTTGGATATTAGCCCCTTGCTAATTGGAAGCTTTTTAAAACGGATTGAGTTTGCCGGTGAAATTTCCTGTTAGAAAAACTCAATCCGTTTTGCTTTTTAGGTAGAGAGTGATTTCCTCTTGATGCCAAACAAACAGCATTATGCCGCAGCAGCAGCCGGTAGAGCTTGCAACCCAGCAGGTAAAAATGCAGCAGTAAGCCAACACCGAATTCGCTGTGACCTTAAAATTTATGCCAACCGATAGGAAGCCGTTGGTCCAGATAGATTTCTTCTGGAGTCACCACCGCGCGATAGGGTAAAATTTCAACCCCGGCGTCGGCCGCCAGCCGGAGCAATCGGCCATATTCGGGATCAATCTCATCCGCTGGAGCAAATAGTTGGGCATCCTGACGTTGAATCAAGAAAACGACCACACTGCGGTGGCCTTGACGATGCAGGTCAATCAGCGCCAACAGATGTTTTTGCCCGCGGAGCGTTACCGCATCCGGAAACAATGCCACTTCATTTTCCACCAGTGTCACATTTTTGATTTCCACATAGCAGCTTGCATCGGCCTGTTGGAGGCGCAAATCAAGACGCGTCCCAGGGCCGACACTCGGCTCGCGCTGGATCTTCTCATACCCTTGAAGTTCGAGGATTTTTCCGCTGGTAATGGATTCAGGTATTAGTCGATTGGGGATGAGGGTATTGATCCCGACCCAGATGCTGTTGACGCGAATCATCTCCCAGGTATAGGCATATTTCCGATGCGGCGCAGGGTGGTAGGAAAGTTGTATGTCGCTACCTGGCGCATTGCAGGAGCGCATGCTGCCGGAATTGGGACAGTGAGCAATGGTAATGGTTCCATCGGCTAATTCGACGTCAGCCAAAAAACGTTGATAGCGCTGCCGCAATTTTGCAGGGATTAGTGGCTGGGGAAATTTCATAGCGTCATGGGCAGTTTAAAACCGTTAAACCAGGCAATTTCTGCAAGTGGCCGCCGATGCTTTGGGCGCAGTTCGGTGCTTTCGGGATAACCCATGCTGATCAGCGACACAATTTTGTAGGCATGGGGAATCTTTAAAAATTTGCGCACCCGTCTGGTGTTGAACCAACCGATCCAGCAGCATCCCAGGCCTAACTCCTGCGCTTGCAACACCAGATGTTCCCCAGCTATGCCAATGTCGATGAGATAAAAATGAATGCCCTGAATCTGTTTGCCTATCCGGTTGGCCAACCAATCCAGTTTGGCCAGAACGACGATAATTACCGGCGCATTCGCAGCAAAACGAGTGGGCGAATAAATGCCAGAAAATGCCTGTCTGGCAAATTCATTTTTAAGCGCAGGATCGTCCAGAACAATAAATCGCCAGGGCTGAACATTTTCAGCCGATGGCGCCAGTCGAGCCGCGTCCAGGCAGAGCAGGATTTTATCGCGCTCAACGGGTGTGGGGAGATATTTACGAATGCTCCTTCGAGCTTGAAAGAGTTGTGGCAATACCAGTGTCATTTTTTTTGATAAGTTATCAAACAGAACGCGGATGAAGCGATCCATCGGCAGCTAAACCTGCCGTTTTGTCAATACTTGCCAACATGGAGCGCCTCATCCGCGCAACAGAATTTGTTACCCGACAGCAGCTTTGATTAAGTCTATTCTTTGATGCGCAGACGGATAAATCTAAATTTCCATTATCTCCTGTTCTTTGATGCGAAGGATTTCATCGACTTTTTTAATGAATTCATCGGTCAGTTCTTGGATGCGATCCTGAGCGCGAAAAGATTCGTCTTCTGAAATGACGCCGTCTTTTTCGCCTTTTTTGAGGCTTTCATTCGCATCGCGGCGTGAATTCCGGATAGAAACCTTGACTTCTTCCCCCAGTCGCTTCGTCTGTTTTACCAGATCTTTGCGTCGCTCTTCGGTTAGCGGTGGAATGGGCAAACGGATGATATGACCATCGTTGATTGGAGTTAAACCAATGTCCGATTTCTGAATCGCTTTCTCGATCTCGTTGATCATGCTCTTATCCCAGGGCTGTATCGTGATTAAGCGAATCTCTGGGGTTGAAATGCTGGCGGCCTGCTTCAGCGGAACAATCGAACCATAGTAGTTCACCTTGATGCCATCCAGAATCGCGGGTGAAGCCTTGCCGGTGCGAATTTTATTCAACTCAAAGCGAAGATTCTCGATGGCTTTTTTCATCTTGTCTTCAGTCGATTTGTGGATTTGGTTAATCATTTTGGGCCTCGCAAACTTTGGTTCCGATCGGTTCACCAAGGATTAACTTTTGTAAATTTCCTCTCTCCGTTAGATTAAAAACATAAATAGGCAAACTATTTTCCATGCAGAGGGTTACTGCAGTAACATCCATGACTTTCAATCGCTTTTTGACGACTTCGATATAGGATAGGCGATCAAATTTTTGCGCCTTGGGGTTGGTCTTAGGATCATCATCATAGACGCCGTCTACTTTGGTGCCCTTGATGATAGCATTGGCTTCGATCTCGATGGCGCGCAGTGCGGCTGCCGTGTCGGTGGTGAAATATGGATTTCCGGTGCCACCAGCAAAAATGACAATCCGCCCTTTCTCCAGGTGCCGGATGGCACGGCGTCGGATAAACGGCTCAGCCAGCTGTTCCATTTTAATGGCCGTTTGTACACGAGTGAACACATGATTGCGCTCGAGGTAATCTTGTAGGGCTAAAGCATTGATGACCGTTGCCAGCATCCCCATATAATCAGCAGTGACGCGATCCATGCCCCGGGCGCTGGCCGAGAGACCACGAAAAATATTGCCCCCGCCGATAACAATTCCAATCTCAACTCCTAATTCCTTAACTTCTTTTAACTCTTCAGCAATGCGAGCGACAATTTCAGGATCGATTCCCAATCCCTGTCGGCCCATCAGCGCTTCACCGCTCAGTTTTAATAAGATCCGTTTAAAAATTGGCATTGGCATCGACGGGTAGGCTCCTCTATTATTCACCCAATTGGAAGCGGGCAAAACGGCGAATTACAATATTTTCACCTAATTTGCCAATTAGCTCTTTCGTCAGTTCGCTGATGGTCTTATTGGGATCTTTGATGAAGCTTTGTTCCATTAAGCAAACTTCCTGATAGAACTTTTCCATTTTGCCCTGGGCGATCTTTTCGGCGACGTGCTCCGGCTTTTTCTGATTGATGACCTGGGATTTGTAAATATTCATTTCACGATCGATAACCTCGGGCGCCAGGTCTTCTCGCTTGACCACCAGCGGATTGCTGGCTGCCACCTGCATGGCAATGTCGCGCACGAATTTGCGGAAATCATCGGTCTTGGCCACAAAATCAGTTTCGCAGCTCACTTCAACCATTACACCCAATCGGCTCCCTGGGTGAATGTAGCAGTCAATGATTCCATCTTTGGTTTCCCGTGTCGCCTTCTTCTCAGCCTTCGCAATACCTTTTTTTCTAAGATTCTCTATCGCTTTCTCGATCTCGCCATTGGTTTCCGCCAGTGCTTGTTTACAATCCATAATGCCAGCACCAGTAATCTCACGCAGCTTTTTCACATCAGCAGCAGATACCGACATGCTTTACTCCTCAACTTTTAGCAATAAATTTATTCATATTTAATTAATCATTCCACTTTGACCTGTGCGAACCTCAACCTTCGGAGCAGACCAATTTGCACTACCCAATGAATAGAAGATCATCAATGGCAGGCTACAAATTTAGCCCGATGTGCTTGCGCCAGTTAGCAGATAGTTCCATCTCGCCTCAACCAACTGGATCATAGATTTGCTGGCTGAACGATGGACACTTGCTATGAAAGTGGTGTTGTTTTATTTCAAAGAATGAAGAGTATTAGCCTACTCTTCTACTTCCTGTAATTCCGATTCCAATTCTAATGCTTTCTTCTCTTCGATACCCTCTTCTTCGGCAGCCTCATATACCCGACCCTGCATCGCCTCGATCACGGCATCGGCAATGGCATGGGTAATGAGGTTGATCGATTTGAAGGCATCGTCATTGCCCGGAATGGGGTAGTCGATCAAATCCGGATCCGAATTCGTGTCGATAAGTCCAATCACCGGAATATTTAATCGATTGGCCTCTTTCACTGCTATGGCCTCTTTTTTTACATCGACGACGAACAACGCGCCGGGCAATTTACTCATCTCTTTGATACCGCCCAACACTTTTTCCAGCTTCTCTTTTTCTCGCTCGATGCCCAGAATTTCTTTCTTAGTCAGTTTATCGTAAGTGCCATCAGTGGCCATTTTTTCAAGATTCTTCAAGCGCCGAATACTTTTTTTGACAGTAACAAAATTCGTCAGCGTACCGCCTAACCAGCGCTCATTCACGTAAAACTGCTGGCAGCGCTCTGCTTCGATGCGAATAATTTCTCTGGCCTGCTTTTTGGTACCTACAAACAAAACTCGCTCTCCCGCTCGAATAATTTCGCTAACGGCATTGCAGGCCTGTTCCAGGTATATCAGCGTTTTTTTGATATCAATGATATAAATATTATTTTTTTCCATGAAGATGAATTTTTTCATCTTCGGATTCCAGCGTCGTGTCAGATGGCCAAAGTGGGTTCCAGCCATCAACAAGTCTTGCAATGAAACATTCATGATCTTTCTCCTTGATACTTGGGGTTCTTCCCGCCACTTCGTCCCTTTCACACCTGCACCAGAAGATTCCTCTGGCACCCCAGGTGCAACAACGAAGTGTGTGTTTTCTTGTTGTCGGATTCTTTCACCAGACCCTGGTTAGCAAGTTGGCGATTTTTTTGCCATGTTGCATTTCCAGGTAGTAGCCGATAATTTGGAAAAAATTAGCGCTTCGAGAATTGGAACCGCTTGCGCGCGCCAGCCAGGCCATATTTTTTCCGTTCCTTTTCGCGCGGATCGCGGGTCAAAAATCCATTTGACCGCAGGATTGGCCGCAGTTCTTCATTAAATTTTACCAGCGCCCGAGAAATACCCAGACGAACTGCACCTGCCTGGCCAGTAAGGCCGCCACCCCGAACATCAGCGATGATATCGAATTTTGACATCATATCGGTCTTTTCCAGCGGCTGCTCGATAATCATCTTCAATGTCTCCCGCTTGAAGTAGTCAATCAGGGATTGGTTGTTCACGGCAATTTTTCCGGTTCCTTCCATTAATCGAACTCGAGCAATCGACGACTTGCGCCGTCCGGTTGCTGAAAATTCGTTTGCTTTCATAAATTACCTCATGCAGATAAAATTGATTCACTATTTAGTTAACATCAAACCATTGCCAATCCGCAAGTGCCATTAGCGCAGCGGCAATGGCTCGGCGTGTTGAGCCTGATGCGGATGCTTTTCACCGACGTAAATCCGCACCTTCTTTAGCATCTGCCGGCCCAGGCGATTGTGGGGCAGCATGCCTCGAATGGCGTGCTCCAGTATCTTTTCTGGATATCGCTCCATCATGGTTTGATAGCTCATTTCTCGAAAACCACCCGGATAGCCGGTGTAGCGTCGATAGCGCTTATCGGTGCTTTTCTTGCCAGTGAGGCGAATTTTTTCGGCATTAATAATAATCACATGATCGCCGACATCAACATGCGGCGCAAATATTGGTTTATGCTTGCCCCGCAAAACATGCGCTACCTGACTGGCAAGCCGTCCCAATACCTGGTTCTTTGCATCCACCAGATACCACTTCCGGTGGATGTCTGACGGTTTTGGTGTAAATGTCTTCAATTTTGTCATCTCCCACAAAATATTAAATTGCTCTGGTTATAGTCAACGACTGGTCGTTTTTAAAAGTACCAAAGATAGTAAAATTAAAACAAAGAAGCAAGAAAATTTTCAGCAAATTTGAAATTGCTACTCAAAGGTAGGATTGGTTCAAAAATATTTTGACATATTGGCGGCCTGGTTTCAGAACCTGGTTCGATGGTTGCAATCGGTGAATAAATGGCCGTGGCCGTTCGGTGCAATGGGATGCATCTGGCAAATTGCAAATTACAAATTGCTAAGGCCTTCTCGCAACATCGGGTTTTAATCAGCATTGCGTTTACACTAATTCTGCCAAGACCTCGCCAAAAGATGTTAGCCGACCATTTTGAGCTACAATTTCCTCCAGCGCCTGCGCCGAATCATGCTTATCCACCCCTTTGATGCCATCCAGCAGCACTTTCACAGCGAAACCGTGGCGGAGGGCATCGTGCGCTGACCAACGGACGCAGTAATCGGTGGCGATACCGGCAATATACAATTCCTGAATTCCCATTTGAACCAATAATTCCAGAAAAGAAGTCCCGGCCGCGTCGTGGCCTTCAAATACCGAATAGCCGTCCGCTTGCGGATCAGTACCTTTGGAGATAATAATAGCTTCTGGTGGTACTTTAAAATCGGGATGAAAGCGGGCGCCAGCAGTTTCCCGAATGCAATGAGGCGGCCAGGGGCCTCCGCCTGCTTTAAAATGACCGCTTTCTGGCGGATGCCAATCGCGCGAAACAAAAATTGGCAGCCGATGCTTTAAAAAAAGCGCCACATATTCGTTTACCCTGGGGATAATTTGATCGCCTTCCTCGACTCCTAATGCACCACCTGGGCAGAAATCATTTTGCAAATCAACCACCAACAATGCTTTTTTTGATCGCATATACCATGTCCTAGTCTATCAAAAAATAGCCGCAATGGCAAAGACGATATCGCCAATCCTTTCAGCACGCTAATTTTCATATCCTTCAAAACCGTTGCAGCCAGAAAGTTCCCATCGCCCGGCAAATTGGATGCTGCATTTGATGAACACAGCACGATGGCTCTCTTTACCTGGTGAAGGTTGCTTTTAGGAGCGGGATAAATTTGTGATTGACACCATGAAATGGATATTGATCGATTTCGGCCATCGAAATCCAGCGATACTCTTCTGGGCCATTTAACATGATCGTCCCATGTTGATAGGCGCATTGAAACACATGAACCACAATTTTAAAATGAGAATACGCATGACGCACCTGCAACAGGAAAGCAGTCACGATTACATCCAGATTGAGCTTCTCTTTGATGGTTCGTACGCAGGCATCGGCGGCATCTTCCGGGTGGCGAATGCGGCCGCCGGGGAACTCCCACATGCCGCCCAACAAGCCATCGTTTTTGCGTCGCACAACGAGAAGCTTTCCATGATTATAAATGACCCCCACAGCAATATGATATTCGGGTATTGAACGGGTACTGGTTTTGATCGGCAATTCTGTCTGCCGTTGGGATAAAAAGGCCTGACAAAAGGAGCGGATCGGGCATTTGTCGCATTCCGGTCGCTTTGGTCGACAGATAGTGGCGCCCAATTCCATCATCGCTTGATTGAACGCCCCCGGCCGGGCATGATCCAGTAGCCATTCGGCTTGTTCTTTGAAAATTTTACCAGAGGCAGATTGATTGACGGGAATTTCAAGCGCAAAGAGTCGGGCCAGTACACGTTTGACATTGCCATCCACCGCAGCCAGTGGGGCATTAAATGCCTGGCTCAATACCGCTGCGGCCATGTAATCCCCAACCCCTGGCAGTGTTAGAAATTGGGCGGTATCGGTGGGAATTTGACCCTGTTTTTCAGCTAGAATGATTTGAGCTGCTCGGTGCAGATTGCGCGCTCGAGCATAATATCCTAACCCCTCCCATAATTTTAGCACCTGCTGCACTGGCGCCTTCGCCAGTGACGGCAGATCAGGGAATTGATCAAGAAACCGATCATAATAATCCAGCACGGTTTTGACTTGCGTTTGTTGGAGCATAACTTCGGCGACCCAGATGCGATAGGGATCCTGGGTGGTCCGCCAGGGAAGTCGTCGTTGGTTTTGCTCGAACCAGGCGATCAATTGCTGCTGGATTTCCAATCTCTCTTTAGTCGTCATCTTTGGGCGAATCGAAAATATCATTCTGAGCTGAGGCTTGTGGCTTCTGCGGTGGCTGCGGGAATTGGCCCTGGAGCGCCGCCTGGATAATACGAACTACCTCGGGCGTAAAATCCTGACGGGTGATCCAGGTGAGGTATTCGGCATCCTGTTTGACAATTTTTTTCAATGGCTGTCCCTTATATTTGCCGAAGGTGAAACATGCCTCACCATTTTGCCAGATAAATTTTTTGGAACCATCCACAAAGCGTTCATTGCGGGGATTGCAAAAGGCATGCAATTTATCAATGGTCTGGGGCAAATCGGCGTAGCGGCTTAGCTGTGCCAGAAAAACCTCGAGCGTAGCCTGGGTGTCTTTCAATGCGCTATGAGCCCCATCCAATTCTTTTTGACAGTAAAAGCGATAGGCTGCTGCGAGATTGCGGCGCTCCATCAATTTGAAAATGACCATGACATCGACCAGATGAACATTTTCCGTAGAAAAGGCAATGCCGGCGCGCTTTAATTCGTTCAACAGCACTGGTAAATCATAGCTGATCAAATTGTAACCAGCCAGATCACAATCCTTGATAATCGCTTCCACATCGATGGCAATATCCCGAAAAGTGGGCTTGTCCATCACATCGAAATTCGTGATGCCGTGAATCCGGCTGACTTCGACCGGGATGGGAATTTCAGGATTGACCCGGGTAAGGAACGACTCGGTTCGACCATCCGGATGCACTTTGATAAGTGCAATTTCCACGATGCGAGCGGTCTCGATTTCCAGACTGGTCGTCTCTAGATCGAAAAAGACAAGGGGGCGTTGCAGATTGATATTAAGGTCAATTTTAGGCTGCATGGTTTATTATCTCGGATTAGATTATCGTCATTGTGCTATTAAATTGAGACCTGGCAGATCATTGGCTGTAAATTTATGCTATCTCTAAGACAAATATTTTGGTGATGGGAATGTAAGAAAAAAAATTTTTGCTGTCAACAGATTTTCTGGAAAGCTGGATTTCTGAGGAAGGGATCAATTCATTTTGAGGGTCGCGCCGGGCAAGATGCCGTTGTATTGAGCGCTTGTTGGTTGCCTGGTGCATTGCAGCCTCCATGATGTCCTACCTTTCCGGCAAAATTGCCCAATATCAGCCTTGCCCGGCGATAAAAATGTAAGTAATTCTGGCCCAGGAACAAGCCAGACGAAAGTGATGTTTTTTTAAGCAGATTTTTTTAGTCGCTCCAGTTCCTGCTTTAGCTTTTCTTCCAGATTCTCAATGGGATCGGATTGGATTTTCTTGAATGATTTGCCGTTGGTGATCTCCAGCATTTTCTGGCGCATTTGGGGATCGATCTTCTGTTGCAGCGAAATCTCATAAACCTTCATGGCCGTCTCATCAGTTCGATTTTGTAGCAAGTAGATACTGGCCAGTGCTGGATAAAGCTTCATTTTATGCGGCTTTTTCATTAGTGTCGATTCATAAATCATGGCGGCTTTGGGAAAATTGCCCTGCATCAGATAGAATTTCGCCCGATTGGAAGGGGTAGCTAACAGTGCAATACCCACAGGCACCATAATCAATGACAAGATACCGCCAATAAGCAACCATTTTCGATTTGGAGATTTGGGCGATTCCATCGGGGTAGAGGCGAGAGTTTTCTCGCCCCTGGATTGGGTCTTGTTATAATTTTCCTGGGCCTGTGCGATTTTTTCTTTTACATCCATATAGTTGGGGTCGATTTGTTGAATCTGCTCTAGCGATACAATGGCTTTGAGCCAATCGCCATTATTGAAATGGGTCATGGCTTCGGCATATTGCTGCTCAAGCTGGGCTTCGGCTCGACTGCGTCCCTCAGCTTGACTCAACAATTCCTGAACATCTCGATAGTTGGGATCCAGACGGATCAATTGGCGAAAACTGACAATGGCAGCCTGCCAATTACCGTTGGCAAGATCGGATTTGCCCTGGCTGTAATAGCGATTTTTCACCGAGCCTTGCTCTTCCTGGTTCAGCTTATTCTGGGTATCGTTGTACATCCGGCCGATATTTTTATACGACGGATTCCACTCCCGCACCTTTTCAAAAGCAATGAGGGCTTTGACCCAATTGCCCTCTTTGAATGCTGCCAGACCGTCGTTATATAATTTTTCGTAACCTTCCTCTACCAACGATTGATCCAGCTTGGTTTTGGCTTCTTCTAATTTGGCCTTGACATCTTTATAATTTGGATTCTGTTGTTCCACCTGAGAAAAGGCCAGGATAGCATTTTTCCAATCGTTGTTTTTAAGATAGCCCAGACCGCGAGCATAGGTATTTTCCAGTTCATCAGGTCGGGCCGGCTTTTCTTTGGCACTTCGGGCTTGTGCTAATTTTTGAGCCACATTTTTATAATTGGGATTTTCATTAATGACATAGTTAAAGGCTTTAATGGCATCATCATATTGGCCTTTTTCTAAAAAATTGATACCCTGGGCATAGTATTTTTCAATTTCCTTCATAGCATTGGCATTTTGGATTCCAGATTGGAACTGACTTTGGCGAGTGCTGTTCAATAGCAGCCCTTCCTGGAAATCGGCAATTGCCTCATCATAATTGCCCATGGCAATTTTCAATCGTCCCATTTCATAAAGTACGGCAGCGCGTATTTCTGTTTTGACCGCTAAATTTTTCGCGGCTTGCATCATCTCCAACGCTTCATTGAGACGGTTCAATCGCTTGAGGGTCATGCCCAACTCGTAAGCGATGCGCAATTTCGTCTCGTTATCCAATCGGGCCGGATCACTCAATAGCGCTTGCCGAAAGGAACGCTCCGCATTCTCATAATCATCCAGGCTCTTGTAGACATAACCGAGATTGTAATAGGCTTCAATAAATTTGGGATTCAATTTTACGGCTTGCAAATAACAGGTAATTTTTTCTTGGGCACTGGCAGCAGCCGTACCGCGATTGAACCAGCTCGTCGCATCTTCCTGGCCATAGCTGAGATGAGCTAGTATCACAAAAGGAATAAAACAGATGATGGCAAAGCGCTGGAATCGATGTTGTCCGTTCATAATCTTTACCCTTGTTTTGTATCCACGGTTTAAAGAAGCCAATTATTTGCTTGTGTTGAATTGGAATGGTTCCTCGACCGAAGCTCCCGGTCCCTTGCCTTCAGCAAGTTAGCAATGCCCTACATATTTGCGAACAGCGCTTACGTTTTTGACACGAAAGCAGTATGCCAGTTTTGAAGGCAAGATTTTGTGGAAGGCACAAACTGCAAACTATATGCCACAGAAAAACTTCAGCCGTGCGCGTGATGGTGCGAGAATGCTGAAATAAGATCATTATTTTATGCGGCTCAAATCTTGGACGATTGGCTATGCTTCTTGCTATGCAAGATTGAGTTGTTTTAGAATGAAATAGAGTTTCAAATTGAAACAATTGTTCTTATTATAAAACTAAAACTTTAAAAAATCTAATATCAATAATTATATCTAACTATATCTCAAAATTCCAATCGACATAAGTGGTATGAGAGTTGCTGAACAGAGAATATGCTTTTTGGGTTATCCTTCTTGTATTCAATCAGTCAACGAGGCCTGTTCATTCAACTTAGGAGAGTCATCATGAGGCAACGATTTTCACAGCAATCGTTTTGGGTTCTGGTTATGTCTCTGCTCTCTTTTTGCATTAGTGGTGGGGTGGTGCAAGGAGCGGATGTTAGCGGCACACAGTCGGGCGTCTGGACGACTGATGACAGCCCGTATATCGTTACTAATGAGGTGGTAATCCCCGCGGGTATGACGCTGCGGATCGAACCGGGCGTGGTGGTAAAATTCAATGGGTATTTCGGAATTCGTGTGGAAGGGACACTGATCGCGATTGGTGTCATCGGCAAACGCATTATTTTTACATCAATTCATGATAAGGAATTTGGTATCACCCGTCAGCCCACCACAACCATGCCGGGAGGCAAAGATTGGCGTGGTATCGAGTTTACGGCCACAGGTGGCCAGTCTTCAACACTGGATAATTGCATTATTCGCTATTGCGATAAGGTGATCGTCGCCTCGGCTGCCAATCCCGAATTAATCAATCTGATTGTCGTCGACTGCAATGCAACCGATTTCAATGTCGCCGGGAGGACCGTAGCCGTTCAGGATGGCACTGAACAAGATTACAATGCTGTGGATCGCTCCTTGGCCGCGGTTTTAAAGCCGACTACTCCTGCGACGAGCAGCTCGCAGCCAGCGCCCCAACGACAATTCCAAGAACCTGAACTGATAAATCAAGAAATTACCGGTGAAGCCGAATTTACCTTCGGTGAAATTGCAGTCGTGTCCGCAGCCAAGCAAGAGCAAAAGCTGCGAGAGACGCCAGCCAATGTTACCGTGATTACCGCTGACGAGATCAAAAAGATGGGCTATCACGACATTGTCGAATTGCTCTATGATGTTATGGGCATGGATATCAACGATCCTGGCCAGGGGCAATTGGATGTCGGCCTGCGCGGGGTGAATGATCGCATGGCCATGGGTAAGCACTTTCAGATGCTGCTGGATGGGCACGATATGGGTTGGCGTCAATTTTATCGCAATCATATTTCCACGGCCTGGATCGGTCTGGATGATATTGAGCGCATCGAAATTGTGCGAGGGCCGTCATCGGCACTTTGGGGCGCGAATGCATTTTTAGGAACCATTAATATCATCACTAAATCACCCGATAAAAATGAAGGTGCTGCGGGGATGTTCACCGGCGGTACCAGCGGCACCTACAGTGGAGACATTCAGTTATTAAAAAAGTTCGGGGAGCGTGGCTCCATTGCATTTTTTGCTTCTCAATACCGCGATAACATTCCTCGTAAGATCCAGGAATGGTCGGAGATCGCGGGCGAGGATGTGATACTTAATTCCAACCAGCGGCTCAATAATAACATGTATTTCAAATTGCGACTGGGTGACTTTTCATTCGCCGGCCATCACAGTACGGCCGATGGCTACCAGAGTATTTCGTCTTTTGCCGTGGGAGCCGATTACACCCGGTTTGTCATGAACAAAAAATATTTCACAGTCGGTTGGGAACGCTCATTATCTACTGCGCTGAGCGTAAGAGTCTCTGGATTTTATGATCACTATGCCTGGGGCAAAGGTGCTCAATACGAAAATCAGCCATTTGCTGGCAGTTTTGTTGATCCTGGCACCTCCTCCAGTGGCCATTTCGTCCGTCAGATGGATGGCAAAGATCGGATATATGGTCTCGAAAGCCAGGCTAATTTTAAACCGACCAACAACATTTCCCTCGTCATGGGGTTTGATTATCAGAAATGGGACGTGGTTCGTTGGTACTATCCTGAGGTCTGGAAAGCCGACCAATTGGAAAGTCCCCAATTCAAAATCGATACCTGGGCGTTGTATCTTCAGGGCGAATATGCACCGCTAGCGTGGGCGAAATTGACTGCTGGCGTCCGGCATGATTTCCATTCCGTGTTCAAAGAGGTAAATAATGGCCGGCTGGCGTTGGTAGTCACGCCGATGAAAAATGTCTTTGCCAAAGCCCTATACGGCACAGCGTTTAAAGCGCCCTCGTTGCACGAGTTGTATTACTATCGTAAAAATGCCTACTATGGCAATCCCACAATTAAACCCGAGGAAAATGCGACCTACGAATTCCAGGTTGGTTATGCCTTTAAAAACATGTTCCAGGCCACGATGAGCATTTTTGACATCAACATCACCGATGTCATTGTTTATCAGAAACGCGGCAAAACTGAGCGCCTGGTTGGCGAAACCGTCTTTCCAGAATCTCAACGACCCGATGGCACCAAAGATTATAACCAACAGGTGAATCATGGCAATTGGGAGTCACGCGGTTTTGAGACGGAAGTTGCTTATAATCTCCAGGATAGTTGGCTACTGTATGCCGATTTTACTTATCGGAAGCCACGCGATGTGGAGGCTGATGCGCGGCTCAAGTATACTGCTGAAATGCAAGGCCGACTCGGCGTTCGCTATTTTGTTGCTCAAAAGGCCTATGTGACCCTGCAAGCCAGGCATACGGGTGAACGATTGTTGCCCGATGTTAAGTATAATGAAGTTGGTGCTGCGTGGCAGGTTGCCAGCGATCCGACATTGAGCGCGCCAGCTTACACCACCATCGATCTGGCAATCTATTATCCCAATATTTATTACAATTTTGATCTCACGCTGAGGATGGTCAATCTCCTGGATCATGATAACTATAACGCTGGGCGAGAAGTGCTTTCATCTCTGCCGGGGCGTAATGTATTCATTAAATTGGGCTACCATTTTTAAAATCGGGCATGGTACCCTCCTCCAAGCGAAGCTCTCCGACAGCACTTGCCAGGAGAGACTTCGCTTTTTTTTAACTTGTTGAATAGTTACTTCATTGGGTCTTCAGGGATCATCCAAGCATCTACTGGATTGGGCTTAATCCATTTTGCTCGCTGCGTGCTGCCAGTGACTGTCAACTCGTTTTGGTCATCGCTTTCCGTTTAGGTTTAGATTGAGCAACCAGCAGGTCAAATTTGTTGCTTGATTTAAGGAGAAATTTTGGTTATATTACACTCCGAGGTTGACGACTGGCTTGAGGCGTAGCCCCATGAGCCTCAATTAGCTGCGGTAATCAAAAGCGATGGTCCAGAGGCTGGCTTGAACAGCAATCACCACCGGTTACTGATGGCATTCCTCTGGCAACGGATCCAGCATCTGGTTCTTGCACGATCATGTGGGCGCAAGCCGAAAATTCAAGGAGGAAATGATCATGAAATTTTACCTGAAACAAGGCTTTCGCTGGAGCATTCTGCTTTTGTCCCTGGCATTTCTAACTAGCGCGGCTGCTAAGGCTGGCAATCAGGATTATTTTGATGTCTATTATTATGAACTTAATATTGCTATTGACCCCACTTCGGAAACAGTCGGCGGCAGCGTTACTGTTCGTGCCAGAAGCCTGGTTGACAATTTAGATCAGATAACCCTTGACCTTTATGATAACATGAAGGTGACTGCGGTGGCGGGCAATGCGGCTGGATTCAGCCATAATAACCACCTGCTGGTGATCCAATTGGATCATGTTTACCATTATCAGCAACCCTTGAAGGTGACTGTCCACTATAGCGGACACCCTTCTACCGGCACCCGATTCAATCCCATGACGTTCGACCGCAGCCGTGGCACTATTACTATCTCCAGTGAAAGTTGTCCATTTTATGCGCGCTGCTGGTGGCCATGCAAGGATCGTCCCGATGATAAGCCGGATTCGATGGATATTTGGATTACAGCGCCCTCCAGTTTGATGGTGGCTTCTAATGGCCGACTGGTCGAGATTAATGATAATAAGAATGGCACCAAAACTCATCATTGGCAGATTCGTAATCCCATCGCCACCTATCTGGTGGCATTTACCGCCACCAATTACCGTATGATAACAGATAGCTATATCAGCGCCAGCGGCGATACTTTACCGACCATGCTGTTTATTTTTCCAGAGCATTACAATAAGGCGCTGGTGGATTTCAATAATGTCAATACCATGATTCAAGTGCTGGAATCTTATTACGGCCAATATCCTTACTACAACGAAAAATATGGTATCGCCGAGTATGTCGGCTATTGGGGGGGCATGGAATATCAGACGCTTACGTCACTGCAACCCTATCTGATCACTGGCAATCATAGCTATGATGATGTCTATGTTCATGAACTGGCCCATCAATGGTGGGGGGATTGTGTTACGCCAAAGGATTTTCATCACACCTGGATCAGTGAGGGGTTTGCTACTTTTTCTGAGGCGCTTTATTTTGGCCATCTCGAGGGACAGGCACGGTATCATCAGTACATGAATGACAGGATTAGCGCGCTGGGCATAAAGGGTAGAATCTATCGCGACAATATTACCGATCCTGACAGCGTCTACGCACTGATCGTTTATAACAAAGGTGCCTGGGTGTTGCACATGTTGCGGCATGTAATCGGAGAGGATAATTTCTGGGCTGGATTGCGTGCCTATCGCTCCTTGTTCGAGTATAAATCGGCCACTACTGAAGATCTTCAGCACGCATTCGAAGCGGTTGTTGGCGATTCGCTGGGTTGGTTTTTCCGGCAATGGATTTATCAGCCCGGCTATCCGCATTACGCCATGGGCTGGCATCAGGAATTTCAAACCGGTGCCTATAAATTAAAAGCTTTCATCCGACAGGATCAAACGGACGCTCCGTTGTTCAAAATGCCACTCGATATCGTAGTGACTACGGCAAAATCCGAAACGACCCTTTCAGTAATGATGGATGAACGCTTTGAAAAGTTTAATTTTTCATCAAAAGATTCAATTACAGGCCTCGAGCTTGATAGGGATAATTGGGTTTTAAAAAAGTTGGATGTGATTACCACGCCGATGTTCGAAAATTTAGGCCATCAGGTAATCGACAGCACTGACAACAATAATGGCCTGGCTGAAGCCGGGGAATCAGTTTTTCTTATCATTCGATTAATTAATAAAGGCACTCTGTTCAGGAGATTAACCGCTTATCTGAGTTCATCCGATCCTTCATTAATCATTCCACGAGAATTTTGGGAGTATTTTAGTCTTGGTAGCAATGATTATCAAGCAACGCCTAACGTGATTGAAATTTTTCTGCCCTTGTCCATCAAACCAGATGCCCCGGCACATTTGGCATCAGTGAAATTGCATTTAAGAGCTGATGGTTGGTATTCAGTAGTTGATAGCTTTGATGTCAAAATTGGAAACCCTAATCTGCTGCTGGTAGATGATGACAATGGGGCTACTTATGAGCAATACTTCTATCAGCCATTAACTCTTTCCAAATGCTATTATGATCGCTGGGACAATCAGACGCAAGGCTGTCCCCCGGCAGCCGGGGTACTCCAAAAGTATCAAACCGTAATCTGGTTCACCGGCAATGATCGCAGCAGCAGTCTCACGGACGAAGAACAGCAGGTGATCAGGGAATACCTGGCTAACGGCGGTCGGCTTTTGCTCACCGGGCAGGACATTGGTTATGATTTGGTGGAAGCAGGCAGTGCTGAGGATTCGGCATTCTATCACCAGGTGTTGCATGCCGATTTTATTTCCGATACGGTCAAAGCGACTATGATGATGGGTATTTCTGGAGATCCCATCGCCGGTGGCATGTTCGTTTATATCGACGCTAAAGCCGGCGGCGCGCGCAATCAATTTTCGCCCAGCGCAATAGCACCGCGAACTGGCGCGTCGCTAATCTTAAAGTATCTGCCAACGATGACGGGTGCTGCGATTCGCTATGAGGATGCGGCCACCGGCGCCCGTTTGGTTTATCTTGCCTTCGGCATGGAGGGAATCTCCGGACCGCATGCAGATACTGCAGAGAAATTGTTGAATCGGATCCTAAGCTGGCTCTCCGGAGCAACCGCAATAGCGCCAGATCCGCTGCCAGCAATTCCAGCAACATACAAATTGTGGCAAAACTATCCGAATCCATTTAACTCAGTGACGCACATCAGATATTGCCTATCCCGGACGGATCATGTTTTGCTCGCCATTTACAATTTGAAAGGTCAGAAGTTAAAAACATTGGTGAACAAAACGCAGGCAGCGGGCGTTTATGAGTTGCGCTGGGATGGAACCGATGATCGGAACCAGCCCGTTGCTGCTGGCATTTATCTCTGTCGCCTGGCAGGGAAATCCATTAGTGCTTCAATCAAGATTGCTCTGATTAAATGATTTCACATGATTGATAATTCATTAGCTTTGAGAAATGCATCATGGTAAGCAAGCAGACTAAATTTCATGGTATTGCCGTCTCGCCTGGAATCGCCTGGGGCAAGGCGTGCATCTTTGGCAGTGCGCCCAAAATTTCTCGACGCCGCATTCGAGTGGGGCAGGTTTCTCGCGAATTGGCTCGTTTATCTCAGGCTATCGATACTTCGCGCAGCCAATTGGAAGCCTTAAGACAAAAAATAGTCGATACCCTGGGCCCCAAAGAGGCCAGCATTTTTGATGCTCATCTTTTATTCTTGAATGATCCCGTGTTTTTGGCGCAGATTCAGAAAAAAATGGTCGAACATCAGATCAATGTCGAAGCGGCTATTGACGAGGTAATTCAAGAATCCATCGCCACATTTTCATCCACTGAAGATGCTTATCTTAAAGAACGGATCCATGATATTCGCGATGTCGGCCGCCGGATCCTGGAAAATCTAATTGGATATTCTCAACAATGTTTGCTTGGTGAGGGAGCCTCGTTGATCATTATTGCTCCAGAAATTACGCCATCGCAAGCTGCGGGTCTGAACACCAACCAGATCAAAGGTCTCATTACCGAAAAGGGCGGCCCAACTTCTCATGCGGCCATTCTGGCCCGGTCACTCGGTATCCCCTTGATCACTGGTCTGCCCAATCTGGCGCGGCATGTCGAGCTATCCACGCCCATCCTGATGAATGGCTACACTGGTGATGTGATTATCCATCCCACGCTCAAGCAGATCGAAAAATACAAGGTTTCGGTCAAAGAGTTAGCCGAGGAGAAGAAACAGGAGAAAAAGGTGGTTGGTCTCCCTTCGGTGACCAGCGATGGACTAAAAGTGGAACTTTGTGCTAATATTCGCTCCGAAGAAGATATCGAACTGGCGCGAATGTTTCATGCCGATGGTATTGGACTTTATCGTACCGAAATTCACTTTCTCGATCGCAGCGACTTTCCTTCTGAGGAGGAACAATTTGACCACTATCGTGCCGCGGTGGAGCAGATGGCGCCGTTGCCGGTGACCATCCGAACCATGGACCTCGGAGGTGATAAATTTAGCGCCTATTACCCCAATCATCTCAGATTGCGCGATCAAAATCCGTATCTTGGCTTGCGAGCGATTCGGTTGTCGTTGAAATATCCCGAGCTGTTCAAACAGCAACTGCGCGCCATTTTGCGTGCCGGTGTCTTTGGTAATGCCAAAATTTTGTTGCCGATGATCGCCAGCGTCGAAGAAGTAAAACAGGTGAAGCGTTTACTATTTCAAGCCATGCGCGAGTTGGAACAAGAAAAGAAGCCCTTCAGAGAAGATATTCCCCTCGGAGCTATGATTGAAATTCCCTCGGCGGCACTGGCCATCGCATCGATTTTAATGGAAGTAGATTTTATCAGTGTGGGCACCAACGATTTGATTCAATATACGCTGGCTGTCGATCGCAGCAATGCGGAAGTGAGCCACCTCTATGAGCCACTGCATCCTGCGGTCCTGTCGCTCCTGAAACATATTGCGGACGCCGCGGCTCAGGCCAAAAAAGAGGTGAGCATTTGCGGGGAAATGGCTGGCGATACTCGGTATTCCAAATTGCTGCTTGGACTT
>JAPDQM010000026.1:0-42610 GCA_034505795.1 Candidatus Zhuqueibacterota bacterium | reverse complement strand
ATCCACGGACACGCCATAATCCGCCGCATCATTTATTGGAATTTCTACCAATCGAAACGAACTATTCCAGGGATAGAAAAATGAAGTCTGAGTAAAATCCTCATCGAATGTTACGCCACCAAGCACTTCATAGAAAAAGCGACCATACATGTTGCGGATGATTCGAACTGGACCGGTTTTGGCGTAAGCATAGTTCATGCTGACCTGATCCTCGTATAGGATCACTGGCAAAAATAGGAATGAACCCAAGCCGCGAATTTTCAGTCGGTCGAAGATATCCTCGCCTGAGCCGCCGATCTCGGGCCGAATGATCACATCACCGGTCTGGCCGGTCGCGTTGAAACCCAATTTATAATTGGCGGTAATGATTTGATCGTTGGCGCTATCGTATCGCATACCATATTTATCAGGGATTGGCTCCGTGATGTTTTTCGATGAGAAAAGATAGACGAACCCCGTCCGACCAGACAGGGGATCAACGAAAGATATTTCGTAGCGCAGGCTATCCGCGCCGCCCAGCCAGGTGCTCATATCGGCTCGATCGCCCAGATCGCCCAGGATGAGCACCAGTTCATCATCTCCATCCAGCAAGCCCTGCAAGCTATCTTCCGGTACAAAATATTTGAGCGAATCATTCACTTTCGGATTGACCTCATCGATCTGAAAGGGGATCATTCGCCAGGAACTATCGCTACTCTGATAAGCATAGAGATAAAGAAACGCAATTTCGCGATTCGCAAATGCTGTCAGAGTATCACCGGTGATAACCATCGGTTCATACGGTCGATTGATCTGGCTGATTCCCAGCGTTGACCAGATCAAGATCAGACAAAAAATAACAACTACGTTTTTGGTGATCATAGAACACCTCGCTATTAACTTGGTTTTGGTACGTCGCTTAATCACGCGATGCGATCTTTTGCAGTCAAAGATCTCGTTCCAATTTTAAAATAAATTAACGAATTCCTTATTAAAATGCAAGTGATAATTTTCCACTTCCTGATTTCGCACCTCACCCTAAGATGGAAATCGGTCAGAAAATGCGATGTCCCCCAAACCCACGGCATCTGCGGAAACGATCCAGAACTAATCGTACCCTGCAAACGGCTAAGAAACTCATCTCATAATTCTGGCGTTAACTAAAGCATCCAAATCAAACGCTATTCTTATCCTGAAATCTGATGCAGTACCAACTGAGTTACTAAATTCAGAACGTGTGCTCCAGGCTGGACAGTCTCGTCAGGCCGGTTTGATTTAGAGCACCCCAAATGCCAGCGTGGTGCTGGCCCGTTAGCAATTCATTTTCACCAGGAGCAAATCATGAAATATCGTCTGTTATGCTTGATCTTCTCTGTGCAGCTCGCGCTAATTTTGCCGTTTGGAGTGGCAGCGCAATCAGCGGCCTCCATCGTACATCACGACCTATCTGTTACCATCTCGCCGGCCGATCATCGCATTGCCTGCCAGGATCGAATGACCATCCGACTAAGCGAAGGGCATCGCAAAATCGGCTTTCTCTTGAATCAATCCCTCGACTCGGTGCGATTGTTAGACAGCGCAGGCCACATGTTACATCGAAGACCAATCCACGAATTTGCCATCGATTTCCGCCAGCCTCTAGATTCAGCAGAAGTTCGCCAGCTAAATTATTATGAGATCACTCCGGCAGCAGCCGATTCAATCATTCATTTGACATTAGCCTACGAAGGGATTATCTACGATCCGCTACCAACAAATACCCCAGAATACGCTCGTGGCTTTGCTACAACATCTGGGTTGATCGATACCCAGGGAGTTTATCTGGCAGGTTCCAGCGCCTGGATTCCCACTCAAAAAAATGCCAGTTTTACATTCAAACTAAGGACGACTTTGCCATCTGGCTGGCTAAGCATTTCACAGGGACAGGAGAGCGAGCGTATCCAGAGAGAGGACCGGCAAATAAATGAATGGATCTCGGCACAACCAATGACTGAAATCTATCTTGTTGCGGGCCGATATGTGGTGACCGAAGAAAATCATCGCGGCATTCGGATAGCCACCTACCTATATCATGATGATTCCCAACTGGCGCAAAAATATCTTCAAGCGACCCGGCGCTATCTCGATCTCTACAGTGGCTTGATCGGCGCCTATCCCTATCCGAAATTCGCGCTGGTGGAAAATTTCTGGCAGACTGGCTATGGCATGCCTTCGTTTACGCTGCTGGGCAGCGATGTTATCCGCCTGCCGTTTATGATTGGTACTTCGTATGGTCATGAAATCCTTCACAATTGGTGGGGCAATGGTGTGTTTGTAGACTATGCGACCGGCAATTGGTGCGAAGGGCTTACCAATTACCTGGCCGACCATTATTACAAGAAATTGGCTGGCGATGACATCTCTTATCGTCGTACCATGCTGCAAAGCTATCTCGATTATGTTCAGGACGGTCATGATTTTCCGCTGACGCAATTCAGTGAACGCAGCAATCCTGCCAGCCAGGCAATTGGCTACAATAAAGCCGCCATGGTTTTTCACATGCTTTGCAATATGCTGGGAGAAGAAAAATTCATGGCTGCATTGAGATCATTCTGGCATCATCATCGGTTCCGATCTGCAAGCTGGAACGACATTGAAGCTGAATTTGCCCATCAGGCAGGCACAGATCTGCATTGGTTTTTTAATCAATGGTTGGAACGCTCCGGAGCGCCCCGCCTGAAACTTAAGCAGGTTCATGTCACGTCGGCTGGCGAGCGCTGGAAAATTGCAGTAACCCTGCTGCAGCAAGAGCCGGTTTATCGTTTGAAAATTCCCATCCAGTTTTCCGCCGGTCGCGATACAATGATCACCGTCACCATGAGCCGCAAGCAACAGACATTTGTCTTTCAATGGAACGAGAAGCCACGTCAGGTGCGGGTTGATCCTGGCTTTGATGTTTTTCGCTACCTGGATCGTTCCGAAATTCCTCCAGCATTGAGCCAAACGATGGGCGCCAAACAGATGCTGATAGTACTCCCCAGCGAGGTCGATACAGCCCGTCTCGCTGCTTATCAACAATGGGCTCAGCATTGGAAAAATTCCGTCGACGCGCTGATAAGGTTCGATCAAGCAGTTCAACCTGCTGATCTCCGGGGCCGAGCCATCTGGATTCTGGACTCGAAAAATAGGCTGGCGCCCCAATTCATCCAGTCAAGTGCTGTTGACATTGCCATCGAACCCGAACGCTGGCGAATCTTGGAGCAAGAATTTCCCGCAGCGGGCCATTCGTTTGTGTTGACGGGAAGCCAGCTTGATGCGCATGATTTTTCCTGGACCATCATTCACATTGCCAATAGCAGCGATGCGCCAAGCATTGGGCGTAAATTGCCGCATTATGGGAAGTACGGCTATCTGGTATTCAAAGGAACTGAAAATATTTTAAAAGGGGAGTGGGTAGTAAAGCAATCGCCGTTGAATTGGACCGTTCAATGAGCGAATGGGCTAACATCAAATGATTACTCAAACCGCCAACATCTTAGCCGCGGGTGAACATTGTTTGCGCCTTGGTTTCGCCGCTGAAGATGATCGGACCGGCCGGCCAGTATGGCAGCAAACAGCGAGTCAAAAAATGATCGCAGCTTTTAGTATGGTAAAATACGCATCATAGCTCAAGAGCTTTCAATCTAATGGTCGCCTGGACTTTTTTTCGCCAAGCAAGAGTTGAACATTATCCTTTTTTCTCGGGCTTTTTTTCTGGAGGTTTGTCGACTTTTACTTCCTTGGGTTGTGGCACAATGTCTTTCAAGTCATCAATGGACAGCCCCACATTGGCGCGGCGCAGCGTTTCAATAATCGTCTCGAAAATTCGTCGGTTGTAGTTCATGATGAGATTCCCCGCTGGATATTTCGTGATAAAGTGCGTGTGCAGACGAAGCTTTAAATTTCCCCCTGTATCTGTATTCGTCATCATCGCCAATAAGTAATTTCACAAACGCAATGAATTCCCATTTTGAATTACAAGTTAGCCAGGTGCAGTGATGAGGTGAACAGACATGGGTAAATAAAAGCAAAGGCGATTCTTTGCAAAATTTTTTTTCTATTTTGATACTCAAATGGGCATTTGAACGTCCTCCCAGGCCAACAAAGCTGATTTTTTTTATTGCGGCGCAACATTTCTTTTGACATTCATATATTTTTTTATTAATTTGCTTCCCATTAATTACGTTGAATATAAAAGAGGGATTTCAAACGGCCATCCCACCACAGGCTACGCACCAAGGGAATGGAGGAAAAATGCATCGCTGTCCCAATTTTTGGTTGGTACTCTCTGCAATTGCATTATGCTTTCTAACCTGTCACCAAAATCAACTGCCGAACTTTGATCAGTTCGATAGCAAGTTTTTTGCAAAATATGTTCCAGAATTTCCCGAAGCGCAGCTCATGACTATTAATGAAATTCCACCTTATCAGCAGCAATTTTTTAAAGAGGCAAAAGGAAAGTTGCAGCTCACCTATGATCTGAACAGCAATGGCCAACCAGAATATATCATTTGTGGCTTTTCTCGCGGGATGGTGCTGCGGCAGGAGCGACCGGCCTATTTTCTGGCGATATTTGAGTCCACGACGACTGGCATGAATCTAAGCTATTTGCAGAAACTATCGGTTCCGCCGGTAACGCTGGACATCTCCAAAGACACCACGCGCCCCGGCATCATTGTTTCGTTTGCTTTTTTCAGTGATTATGCGGCAGAGATCTACTTCGAAGGAAATGAATATCATCTCGAAAAATTATTTTGAGAAAAAAGAGAGCGTGTCACCAGCTAACTCAGCTATCTTGTTGCTGTTGGTCTATCTTTGGGTAGGTAATTCCCGCGAAAATGCCCATTCCGCTTTCCGCATCAGCTAATTCCACACTATTGGGATCGGTTCACGGGCCTAACAATCGATCGGTCCATCAAACCTCGCAGGCAATCCGCCACCTCAGAGCGGGGCTGTGGTGGAATTCTGCTTTTTTGATTCCCTTCCTTCAACTTGCTCTTGAAAGCATTGGCCTGGTGGCACAGTTGCGTTAGATTTGGCGGAGAACTCGGCTCGAAAATATCACCAGGCCAAATAATCATCAGGGCATCCTCGCTGTTGAGCGTGATCCTAATCTGTGGTTAGCGGCGCGGGTCGGTTCTTCATATTGGCAATTTGCCAGGCACAGCCGAAGGTCAACCGCGCAATCTGAGCCATTTTCTCAGCATTCAACTTTTCGGGAGTGTCGCTCGGCCGATGGTAATCATCGTGCGTGCCGGTATTGAAAAAAAGATAGGGGATTTTCTTGCGGTAGAAAGAGGCATGATCACTGCCGCCAACCCGGCGGTCTTCCTTGAGATCCAGCTTCAGTTGGATTGCCGAGTTGACCTCTTTCAGGATCGCTGCCAGTTCCGGGCTGCGATTGGCGCCATACACCTCCACTGCGGTGGTATCGTTGCGACCGATCATATCCATATTAAGCATAGCGACGGTCTTCTCCAGCGGGAACAGCGGATCAGTGCCAGCATAATAGCGGGAGCCAAAGAGACCTTTTTCTTCACCAGTAAAACACATGAATACGATTGATCGCAGCGGTCGCTGTGGACAGCGGCTGAACGCTTTGGCCACCGCCATCACCCCGGCGGTCCCCGAGGCATTATCATCAGCGCCATGGAAAATCGCTGAATCGCCTCTGGCCCCCAGATGATCATAGTGTGCCCCTACGACCACAATCTCCTGTTTCAATTGCGGATCGCTGCCAGGCCACCAGGCCACCACATTTTGCGTCAGGAACCGATCGCTCTCCAAATTAGCGGCCATGGTCACGCTCACCTGTGGCACATCAAAGGATTGGGGTTTCAAGGTCTTATCAATGGTGTGATGAATTTCTTCCATGCGTTTGCCAGCCACGGCCATAAGGTCATCGGCCAGTTGCTTACCAATGCGGACGGCAACAATTTTGTTTTCCTCTTTTTCCCCCAGCGTGAAGGGGATGGCCTCTTCGGGTGGGGTTTTCATTAACGATGGCCAGATATTCGGTGGCCGCCGAAATTTATGAGCCGGATCAGTGACGTAGATAAAACCGACTGCGCCATGATCGATAGCGTTCAATACCTTATTGTGCAGCTCGCTATGATCAGTCATTTTAGCGCCTTGAAAAATGCTGGCACTATCGCGTTCCTGTGGCTCATGGGTGAATGCCATCACGATCTTTCCACGAACATCAATTCCTTGATAATCATCGTACTGATATTCGGGTGCGGAGATGCTATAGCCGACAAATGCCAGTGGTGCTGTCACCTTTCGATTGGCCGAGACTGGCAACGGGATAAAATCATCTTTCAGGGCATATTCTTTAGTCACCCCATTGACAGTTAGAACGAATTGTTGTGAGCCGCCAAGTCGAGTTTTTAGCAATGGAACTGGCTGAAAATAGTTGGACAATGAAGCAGCGGGGACCATGCCCATGGAACGAAAGTAACGAGCGATAAAGGCAGCGCAGGAATCCAGTTGGGAACTGGGGGTATCTCGGCCCATCATCTCATCTGAAGCAAAGAATTGAACATGCGCCAGCATCTCGTGGGATGAAATAGCCTCCAGTCCGGCTGCAGGAACTGAGACCTGGCCCATGAGAAGGGGTACCCAAAGGATAAAAATCATGGTATAAATGCCAAAAACTGTCTTTTTCATAACACATCCCTCCAGGAGGATTCAACTTTTAGATTTTGGGCCGAATTGCCGCTAATTTTTCTTTGATCACAGCAACGACTTCGTGCAAATGGGAGATGACCGCGTCATGATATGGGTAACACTCGCTGGGACGCTGCTGCTGATCTGGGTTATACCAGATGGTCCATAGTCCCACCTGTTTGGCGGCGATAATGTCGTTCTGATAATCATCACCAATCATGATGGCATGCTCAGGCTCTACGCCGATCTGACGGAGGACATTGAAGTAGAATTGAGGGGCTGGCTTGTGGAGGTTCAGCTCCTGGGGTGTAAATATCGCCTGAAAATAATGATCCAGATTCACTCGCGCCAGTGCCCGCCGCACCAGGCTTTGATCGGAATGGCGGGCATTGCTGAGCAGTGCTAATACATAGTGTTCTTTCAGCACAGGTAAAATGTCCTGGATGCCATCAACAGCGGCCACCGTTGGCCAAAACGCCATCGGCCCCTCAAGTCCGGGCAGGACCTTCATCACGGTGTTGCCCCAGTCAAAAAGAAGTGCTTTGATGTCAAAGCGAACCTGCTGAAGATACTCTGCAATATTGATCATCTCTCGAATCGCAAGCTTGTCCCAATAGCCGTGCTATTTTTTGTCCCCCAATACAACCAACTGATTGATACCGGCGTGAAAGTGCCGCAAAATTTACCAGCGCAGCAGCGCCGATCCCCAGGTAAAGCCAGAACCAAAAGCCACCAGCACGACATAATCGCCGTCTTTGATGCGGCCTTCGGTCAGTGCCTCATGCAGAGCGATGGGGATCGATGCCGCCGTGGTATTGCCATATTTGTGAATATTGCTAAACACCCGATCCATGCCGAGGTTAAAGCGCTGAGCCACAGCTTCGGTGATGCGTTGGTTGGCCTGATGCGGGATGACCAATCCAATCTGGTCCTGAGTGACGTGGTTGGCCTTCAGGCATTCTTCAATAGCTTCACAGAAGCGAACCACCGCATGCTTGAAAACCTGGCGGCCATTCATGATTGGATAAATGGACGCATTGTCGATCATCTCATGCGTGAGGCGGGGGATATGCAGCCCACCGGGATTTTCAGCATAAAGTTCCCGCGCAAATCGACCATCGGCGTGCAGGTGAGTCGAAAGAATGCCACGGTCAGGATCGGTGCTGGGTTCCACAATAGCCACACCTGCGCCATCGCCAAATAGCACGGCCACATCGCGGCCACGGGTGGTTAGGTCCAAACCAGTGGAGTGGATTTCGGCGCCAACGACCATGATGCGGCGATACATGCCGGTTTTGATGTATTGATCGGCCACCGACAGGGCATAGATAAAGCCAGTGCATTGGTTACGAACGTCCAGGGCAGGAACCGGAGCGATACCGAGTTTTTCCTGGAGCAGAACACCCGATCCCGGGAATTGGTATTCCGGGCTCAACGTGGCAAAGATAATGAAGTCGATATCGCTGGGCTGCAAATGCGCTCGGTCCAATGCGATCTTGGCGGCTTCAAAAGCCAGACCAGCCACGCCTATTTCTCGATCCACAAATCGACGTTCGATAATTCCAGCTCGTTCACGAATCCAGGCATCACTGGTATCCATCATTTTTTCCAAATCAAAGTTGGTGACTACTTTTTCCGGAACATAGAATCCAGTCCCTGTAATCCTTGATCGTGTCATCCTCTTCTCCTCAGATTAATGGTCGCTTGAATTTTTAGCAGAATATAACAACTTGTTATCACAAAGTCAAGTTGAAATTGTGCCATTGCGAACTGATCAGCGGTTGCAGCCAGCCAGCAGCGAGTTCCAATTGCACCAATTCTTTAAGAATCATTTTATATCAGGCTGCAACTTTTAAGAAAGCAGTTCGTTAAAGTGAAAGAATTTTAACGATTGCTTCCTGCCGCTGGCTGGTCAAGAAAATTTGACAAAACTTGCCACAGGTTTTTTGAACCTGGTTTGTTTAAATGTCTGAAGCTTTGTTTCACCGTCTGGTGCAGCCCCATGAATTAGCCATGCGGCACCGATGAACGGAATTGGTATGCAGAAAAGGATTGGTTTATGCAAATTAAAATCAGGAATCTCACTAAGCAGTACAAAAACGGCCATCTCGCATTGAAGCAGGTAAACCTCGATATTGAAAGCGGCATGTTTGGGCTGCTGGGGCCAAATGGCGCCGGCAAAACCACCCTGATGCGCATTTTGGTCACACTGATGAAGCCCACCAGTGGCACCGTCACTGTCGATCAATACGATCTGCAAAAAGATCGTCGGGCGATTCGCGCTATGTTGGGCTATCTGCCGCAGGATTTCCGTTTTTTTACCAAATTGAAGACTTGGGAATTTCTCGATTACGTCGCCAGTCTGGCGGGCCTGTACAACAGCCAGGCCCGCAAGCGAGCCGTGGACGAAATGCTGGAGCGGGTGGGATTATATGAGGCACGAGATCGTATGGCCAATAAATTGTCGGGAGGCATGAAACGACGTTTGGGGATTGCCCAGGCGCTGATCGGCGATCCCAAGATCGTAGTAGTGGATGAACCAACTACAGGTCTGGATCCGGAGGAGCGAATCCGCTTCCGCAATCTGCTGGCCGAAATGAGCCAAAGGGATATCATCATCATTCTCTCCACCCACATTGTGGGCGACATTTCCAGCACCTGTCATAACATGGCCCTGCTCAACAACGGTGAAGTCGTTTTCAATGAGGCCCCTGAAAAGCTAATTGAAAAAGCGAAAGGCCACGCCTGGTTGATTGAGGCCATGGATAGCGAACTGGAATTCATTAAAGAAAAATATCCAGTCATCGCCACTGTACCCTCAGATAAAGGCTGGGAGGTGCAGGTGGTGGCCGATAAGCTGGATGGGTTTTCCGGCCGATTGATTGAACCGAATTTGGAGCATGCATACGTTTATTTCATGGAATATGAACTGGGACAGGCTCTCAATGGCGAATTGAATTAAGAAAACTGGTCAGGAGATAACCAAAGGCCAGGGTCATTACCAAAGAACCGCTCTAAATTCGTTCACATCGAGGTTCGGTCAGGTGAATGTAGGATCTGATCTCAAGAGCCACCAAAAATGACGATTGTTACGCCTAGTCAGAAATGTCTGAATTATTACCAAGTTGTTTATCAAAATAGAAGGAAACATCCATGTTATCTTTATACAAAATCTGGACTGTTGCTCGTTACGAGACACGCACGCTATGGCGAAGCTGGTTTTTCAGAATCTTCGCGTTGCTGTCGCTGGGAATTCTGATTTTTATCAATGTCCCATTCTTTGCACTTAAGGGAAACACCCCCTGGCTGCTGCGCGGCATTCCGGGATCGATTCCCTATTTGAACATTCTGCTGCTGAACACGGCTCAGGCCATCATTGCCGTCTTTCTGGCGTCGGATTTTCTCAAGCGGGACAAGAAATTAGACACCACCGAAGTGATTTACATGCGCTCGATGACCAATGGCGACTATGTGCTTGGAAAGCTATTGGGCATATTGTTGGTCTTCCTGGGATTGAATTTCGTTGTGCTGATTATTGCTGCGGTTTACAATATCTTTTTCAGCGATGTCCCTTTTGTGCTGCTGCCGTATCTATTGTACCCGCTACTGATCAGTTTACCGACGCTACTTTTCATCTTTGGCCTGTCATTTTTATTCATGGTCACTATTCGAAACCAGGCCGTGACCTTTATCCTGCTGCTCGGATATATTTTTCTGACGCTGTTTTACCTGGGTCAGAAAGCGAACTTCCTCTTTGACTATCTGGCTTTCAACGTGCCGCTGATGTACTCTGATTTTGTAGGCATTACGAATCTGGGCGCAGCACTGATCCATCGGGGTATCTACTTCCTGTTGGGGCTGGGTTTTATTTTCGCTACGATACTATTGATCAAGCGGCTGCCGCAGTCCAATGTGATGACTCGGGTCTCGGCCGCGCTAGCGGTGCTTTTTGTTGGCAGTGCGCTGGTACTGGGGTTCATTTTCATCCAACGTTCAACTGAGGCCACCACCATGCGCCGCCAAATCATCGATTTGAATCAAAAAAACAATGCTCTCCCCCGCGTGAGCCTTCAGGCTTGCCAACTGGATTTGCAGCATACTGGGACAGAGATCAAAGTGAAAGCCCATCTGGCGTTTCGCAATAACACCGCCGCTCCTATTGATCGCTATGTCTTTAGTTTGAATCCTGGCCTGCAGATCGAACGCATCGTTGGTGGTCAAGCCAACCTTCCCTTCGTACGCGAGATGCATTTATTGACCGTGGCGCCCCAAAGCCCATTGGCTCCCCAAGCTACCGATTCCTTAACCATCTGGTATCAGGGGAAAATCGATGAACGAGCGGGCTTTGTCGAAGTGGATGAAAAACTCCGGGCGACACCTTATAAAATAGGCTTATCAATTTTTTCCTACAATATCGCCAAGCGCTTCAGCTTTATTGAGCCGCAATACGTGCTATTGACACCCGAAGCGCTGTGGTATCCTGTGGCTGGATTGCCCTACGGTGCGTCTTATCCGCAATTGCCCGAAAAGGATTTCGTGGCATTTCAATTACAAGTGGCTACGGACAGCCGACTGATGGCCATTTCTCAGGGGCAGATGATGACCTCTGGCAATGGTCATTTCAGTTTTAGTGGAGATAAGCCCATCCCTCAGTTGACGTTGACGATTGGTAATTATGAGAAGCGTTCGGTCAAAGTTGATAGCATTGAATATGCGCTGTTCAACCTGAAAGGCCATGATTATTTTTCAGGATACTTTAAAGATATTGGCGATACGCTATCGGCATTGATCCGAGACGCCAAACAACGATACGAGAACAAATTGGGATTGACTTATCCATTTTCGCGCTTGATCCTGGTGGAAGTACCGATTCAGTTTTTCTCCTATGCCAGAAAATGGACCAGCGCCACGGAGGCGGTTCAACCGGAAATGATGCTGCTCTCTGAAAAGGGAGTTCTTATTGACCAGGCAGATTTTAGTCGGATGAGCCGCTGGCAGGAGCGGATGCGGGAACGGAGCAATCAGACTCTCACCCCGCAGGAGATGCAGAGTCGTATTTTGAGCGGTCTTATCGATGGCGCATTTTTGGGTGGTTTTGGCGGCATGCGAATCTTTATGGGGAATATGGTCAAGGCCACTGTGAACTACGAGATCTTCCCGAACTACTTTACTTTTGTGAACAATTTCTATTCAAAGGAATGGCCTATTTTTAATGTAGCGCTGGAGTCCTTTCTTATCGAAAAATCGAAAGAGGGAGCACCGCCCTTCCGCCGCTTCTTCGTTGCTTTATCCGATGAAGAAAAAGCGAATCTGGCCCTCATGAAACAGAATCTGGCTGAACTCCTGACTGATCCCAAGCAGCAGGAAATTATTAATACTGTTATCAAAACCAAAGGCGCCTTCCTGTTCCGGTTGATAGAAAGCAAGCTGGACAAAGAACCATTCCGAAAATTTTTGGTGGAAATGTTGACCAACAATCAATTCCGAAGCATTACAGTAACAGACGTCATCAGCCGGCTGCAACAGCAGTTTGCGTTCGATCTAACACCCCATTTCCAGAACTGGTATCAAGGCAGGCAACTGCCCGCATATATCATCGCTGGTTTAGATGCGTACAAAGTGCTGGACAAAGATCGGACCCGCTATCAGGTGAAATTCAAAATCGCCAATCCCGAACCGGTAAGTGGAATAGTAGCTGTCACGTTTCGCACCGGTCGTGGTGGTCCCCAATTCTTTGGCATGGGCCGCATGGCTCAGGAAACGCCCATCGAGCGGCTCATCACGCTGGACGCCGGTCAATCCAAAGAAATTGGAATAGTGCTGGATGATAGTCCGCGGATGATGTCTGTGAATACGTTGATCTCTCAAAATCTACCGGCAGTAATCAACCGTAGCTTCGACGAATTAGAATTGAACGAAAAAGCCCTGCCGTTCGATGGCGAACGAGTGCTGGCTGAACCGCTGCAAATACAACTGCCCAATGAATTGATCGTCGACAATGAGGATCCTGGTTTTGAATCTCTCTATTCGCCTACGAAAAGCTGGCTCAAACGACTGATCGAGGTTGAAAAAGAAGAAGAAAAATATATTGGATTGGTCTTCTGGAATCCGCCCAGCCGGTGGCGCGCCACCACCTATGATAATTTTTATGGCAAATATGTTCGCTCCGCCCATTACATCAAAGCTGGCAAAGGTGACAAAAAAGTTGCCTGGAACGCGATCATCGACAAGAGCGGCAATTATGAAATCTATTATTATGTGGCCCAGGTTCGTATGCCCTGGATGCGCCGTGATCGGGGTGAGCGTGGTCGCGATCAAATGAGTGGCCAATTCCAATTTCTGGTGCATCACGATGATGGGGTCGAAGATGTGACCCTGGATCTCAATAAAGCAGAAGAAGGCTGGAATTTATTGGGTACCCATTATCTTTCAGCCGGCCCGACAAAAGTCGAATTAACGGACAAATCGAAAGGCCAGATCGTTTATGCCGATGCCGTGAAATGGGTCCGGAGATAACGGGTTCGTATGTTCAATCATGGCCGTCACTAACGGCCACGGATATCTCGCTCACAGACTGAAGATTTGAATATCACCAAAGTACCAGTTGGGAAAAGTCACAAACAGGAATACAACTATGAGCATAAAAAATTTCGCTTGGCTAAAGAAACTCGACTGCTGGCTATTGATGGCCGTCATCATGAGCAGCAGCGCTACAGTACTTTCGCAGGAATCTCTGACTTTAGAGCGGGCTTTAGCCATTGCCATGGCCAATAGTCCCCAGATCAGAACCTATCAACTGAATCTCGAGCGGCGGCAACAATTGCTCAATGCCCAGCAGGCGGGGTTGAAATCTCAATTTGGGCTCACCTTAAATCCCATCGACTATGCCAACCAGCGCCGCTTTTACAATTTTCTGGGCAGCTACGTTACCAGCGAAACCAGACGCACATCGGGGACCTTTTCAATTCGGCAACCGATCAAATGGACCGATGGCACTCTGACGCTGATCAACGAATTCAGTTGGATTGATTCTTACAACGAGGAGCGCAATCTCAAGAGCAAGAATTACAACAATGATCTCTACTTGAGTTTTACGCAGCCAATTTTCACCTACAACCGCACCAAGATGCAGTTGCGGCAATTGGAATTGGACCTGGAGAACGCGGCTTTGAATTATGCCATTCAGAAACTGTATCTGGAATACCAGGTCACTCAAAATTTCTTCAATGTCTACCAGCAAAAGATGCGGCTGGAAATTGCCAAAGACGAATACAACAATCGCGAGCAGAGCTATCAGATCATCAAAAATAAAGTGGACGCCGGTCTATCGCGACAGGAGGACCTCTTTCAGGCGGAACTGAACCTGGCCGAAAGCAAATCGGCCGTTCAAAATGCCCAGGTCGCGCTGGAAAATTATCTCGATTCGTTTAAGAAATTGATCGGCATGTCGTTGTTTGCTGACATCACGGTCACGGCGGACATTTCGCACCAACCAGTAGACATTGATCTGCAAAAAGCACTGGATACGGGCTTGCAGCACCGGATGGAATTACGGCAGCGACAGATTAGTGTGGATATGGAAAAATATTCATTGATCGTTGCCTCGGCGACCAATGAATTTCGGGGCGATATCAGCCTATCGTATGGCATTACCGGCACAGATAAGAATTTTCGACAAATTTATGAGAGTGAAAATCAGACCAAGAATGAGCGAATTTCCGTGGAGCTCAATATTCCTCTCTGGGATTGGGGCCAGAAAAAGTCATCGATCAAAGCCGCTGAGGCATCGCTGA
The DNA here is from genome assembly GCA_034505795.1 of Candidatus Zhuqueibacterota bacterium. Classification (GTDB taxonomy): domain Bacteria; phylum Zhuqueibacterota; class Zhuqueibacteria; order Thermofontimicrobiales; family Thermofontimicrobiaceae; genus Thermofontimicrobium_A. Next base: position 28,151 of record JAPDQM010000026.1, on the reverse strand, counting down.
AAAATGCTGAGTTATCGCTGGAGAACGAGAAAACCGACATCATGATCGAGATCCGCAATGCCTATCGCAATCTGAAAAACCTGGTCACCCAGATCGAGATTGCCGAACAAAACCTGCGGAATGCGCAATTGACCTACGACATCAATCTGGAGCGCTACAAAAATGGCGACCTGACGAGCATGGATTTGAATCTCTTTCAGAATCAGCTTTCGCAGGCGAAATTGAATAAGATCAGTGCGCTGATTAATTATAAAATCGAACTGTTGAACATGAAAGTGCTCTCGCTTTGGGATTTTGAACGAAATCAACAGGTGGTTCCAGAGGAGATCGCAGCCGAAAAGAACTGACCGCTACATCGAGAACAGGTATTAGCTGCTTGCACTCATTGAATTTATTAAATACTAGGAGTCTCATGTGAAAGAAAGAATCATTTTCTTGATTGGCGTGCTTTTATTGATGAATTGCGGCGGACCCGAAACCGGCAGTGATTCAGAGATAGCCGTGCCGGTCACCGTCGAGGAGATCACGCTAAAACCCATCGAAGAATTTTATACCACAACTGGAACTGTCAACGCCATAAAAAATGTGACGCTGAAATCAGAGACGTCGGGTCTGTATCGACTGGCAATAAATCCAAAAACCAATCAACCATTCAAGCTTGGAGATATGGTAGCCAGAGGGCAGGTCATAATCTACCTCGACAACCCGGAATTGGAGAACAATGCGGCGATTGATTCGAAAAAATTGAACCTCGAAATATCAAAACAGGAATATGAGAAGCAACAGTCGCTATACGATAAAGGCGGCGTTACGCTCAGGGAATTGAAAGCCGCAGAAAAAGCTTATATCGATGCCAAATACGCCTACGAGAACGTGCTATTGCAGCTCTCCAAATTAAAAATCACTGCGCCGTTCGATGGGATCATCGTTGATCTACCCTATTATACCCCCGGGACCAAAGTGGAAGCCAATCAGACCATGGCAGCATTGATGGATTACCGGAATCTGTACATGGAGATCAGCCTGCCAGAAAAACAACTGAGCCAGATTGCGATCAACTCACCGGTGCGGGTGATGAATTATGCGCTGGCCAAGGATACATTGCGTGGGAAGATCAGCCAGGCCTCGCCAGCCTTGAATCCGGACACCCGATCCTTTAAAGCCTTGGTGAACATCGACAACGCCAACCTCATCCTGCGACCCGGCATGTTTGTGAAGGCGGAAATCGTGGTGGCCCGCAAAGACAGCGCCATCGTCATTCCCAAAGATATCATTCTGGACAAACGTCAGGGCAAGACAGTTTACATTGTCGAAAAGGGCGCGGCGCAGGAACGAACCATTTCCACTGGCTTGGAGAATCCCACCGAAGTTGAAGTAGTCGAAGGTCTCAATAAAAACGAACGGCTGGTGGTGAAGGGATTTGAAACGCTGCGCAATCGCTCCAAAGTCAAAATTATTCGGTGATCCATGGGCCGCGGCCTTGCGGCCATTTCTGAAAGTGCATCAGATATCTTCTGAGCGCTGGTTACGGCCCGAACCGCGCGTAACAGCGATGCGACTTTTTTTCTGTCAATGCGCCGGTGCTAACGGAGCCGCGGCGGCGCAATCGGTATGCCAACATTTAACGTCAACTATGAAGTAGAATTCATGAGAAAAATTACACAATTTTCAGTCGACTACCCCATTACCATATTCATGCTGGTGCTGGCTGTGCTGCTGCTGGGTTTTTTTTCCTTTCGCAAGTTAGGCATGGACCTATTTCCCGATTTGAATAATCCGCGCATTTTCGTTGAACTTAAAGCCGGGGAACGACCACCGGAGGAGATCGAAAAGCAATTTGTCGAAAGCATCGAGTCGTTGGCCATTCGGCAAAAGAAGGTCACTCAGGTCTCTTCAATCACTCGAGTCGGCTCAGCTCAGATCATCGTGGAATATGGCTGGAACGCGGACATGGATGAAGCCTTTCTCGACTTGCAAAAAACATTGGCCACATTTAGTCAAAATTCGGCAATCGACGAATTGACCATTACGCAGCACGATCCCAATGCCGCACCGGTGATGCTGCTGGGGTTATCGCATCCTCAAATCACCGACATGGATGAACTGCGGCGGATAGCAGAAAATTATCTGCGCAATGAATTGATCCGGCTGGAGGGCATTGCCGAAGTGGAGCTGTTAGGGCAAGAAGAGAAAGAGGTGGTGATCGAAACCAATAACTATCTTCTCGAAGCCTATAATCTGACGCCCGCCACCGTGGCCAATCGCATCCGCAACTACAACCGCAATGCGTCCGGAGGCTCCATCGTCGAAATGGGACGAAAATATATCATCAAAGGCGTTGGTGAATTTCAATCCATCGACGATATCAGCCGGGTGATAGTCTCCTACACCCAGCCGCAAGCATCTGGCCTGTCTGTGCAAAGCGGTGGCGGGGACCGCGTGCCGATTTATCTCAAAGATGTCGCTAGCATTTCCTTAAAAAATAAAGATCCCCAAAACATCATTCATATCAATGGGCAGCGGTGCATGGCCCTGGCCATCTATAAAGAGACCAAATTCAACACCGTGCAAGCGGTCAATGACTTGCTAAAAGCGCTGACAAACCTGCGCAAAGCGCTCCCCGGATACGAGCTCACAGTGATTCAAAATCAAGGGGAGTTCATCAGCTCAGCCGTGAATGAAGTGAAACAGACGGCGCTGATTGGCATCCTGCTGGCCGTGGCCGTAATTTACATCTTTTTACGCCGCGTGGGATTGACGACCATCGTTAGCGTTTCTATTCCCATTTCCATCATCGCCACGTTCAATTTGATGTATTTCAAGGGACTGACGTTGAATATCATGACGCTGGGAGGACTGGCGCTGGGCGCAGGGATGCTGGTAGACAATGCGATCGTAGTCATCGAGAATATCATTCGCAACCTTGAGGCTGGGCATTCACTCAAGCAAGCGGCCATCGAGGGTACGGCTCAGGTCAGCGCCGCCATTACCTCCTCGACGATCACCACCATCGTGGTCTTCTTGCCGATTGTCTATCTCCATGGCTCAGCAGGCGAGCTGTTCAAAGATCAGGCGTGGACGGTAACATTTTCATTGATTGCCTCGCTGGCAGTGGCGATGATGGTGATCCCAATGTTCGCCACCCGCTTTCTCAAGCCCTCCGCCGAGTTATATCAACAACGTTCGCTTCAAATTCCCGGCTACAAAAATTTTTTAGCTAGAATATTGCAGCAGCGCTGGCGGGTGATATTAGGAGCAGCAATCCTGGTCGCGATCTCCGTCTTTTTGATTCCCATTGTGGGCAGCGAATTCGTGCCCAAAACGGACGTCAAAGAATTTTCTATTGAGCTGAAATTGCCTGAAGGAACCAGTTTGCAGCGAACGGAAAAGACGGTGGAGAGCATTGAAAGCATTATTCGCGACCTCTTGGGCGCCGATCTCAAAACCATCTATAGCAAAATCGGGCCTACGGCAACGCTATCAGCTACTGAAACCTCGGTCTTTGAGGATGAAAATACCGCTACCATCAAAGTGATTTTGAAAGCCAATCATCGGATCGCCTCGGATCGGCTGATTGCTACGTTGGGCGCGGCGCTGAAAGAAATCCCGGATTTAGAAACGCAGTTCATTCAAGAACAAACTGCGCTGCAATCGATATTGGGCACCGATGCGGCGCCGATTGTCGTGGAAGTCAAAGGTGAAGATCTGGATCAAATTCAATCGTTGACGCAGCAGGTGCGGGAGCAATTGTCATCGCTGACTGACCTATTCAATCTGGAAACCAGTTTTGATGAGGGGCGGCCGGAAATCGAAATTGTGCTCGACCGGGTCAAAGCTGGACTTCACAATGTCAGCATCAACGAAATTAGCTCGCAATTGCAAGCGCAGCTCCAGGGTAGCAACGCTGGCCAATGGGATAATAAAGGTGAGCTGCAAGATATCACCATAAAACTGCCCCGTATGAGCATCAAAGAGGTCGAAAATATTTTAATTACCAGCGGCCAGGAAAAGATACCACTTCACGAACTGGCTACGATTCGATTATCTTTTTCACCCAAAGCGATCGAACGCCGAAATCAGTCGCGCATCGGCAAAGTCACCGCACATTTGAATTCTCAAAAGCCGTTTGATCGCATTGTGCGAGAGATCGAGAACCGGGTCAGCCAGATCAATTTTCCACCGGACTACCAATTCCAGATCACGGGTGAAGAGCAGAAGCGCAAAGAAGCGTTTTCCAATTTAGGATTTGCGTTACTGCTTTCGATTATCCTGGTGTATATGGTGCTGGCGGGGCAATTTGAATCGCTGCTGCATCCGTTCACGATTTTGCTCACCATCCCCCTGGCTGGATCGGGTGCGATTTTGATCTTCTTTATTTTGGGCAAAACATTGAATATCATGGCCTATATCGGCATCATCATGCTGGGAGGGATTGCAGTGAATAATTCGATTCTCCTGGTCGATGCCATCAATCAATTGCGCCGCGAAGGTTTTTCCAAACATGACGCCATTGTCGAAGCCGGGCAACGCCGGATTCGGCCGATCCTCATCACCAGCCTGACCACGATTCTGGGCTTGCTGCCGCTCACATTCGGCTTCGGCGAAGGAGTGGCCTTGCGATCGCCCATGGCGCTGGCCGTCATCGGTGGTCTTACCACATCGACGCTGATGTCCCTGGTGGTCATTCCGTGCGTCTATTCAGTGCTGGATCAACTTCGAGGCAAAGCGTATCGCTAAACGCGACCGTTTATGAGTGGCCGGAGTATTGAAGCGGCTTGCATCTTAATTTAAGCCTGTCGATGAAGGATGACGGAATAAGCTATTCCGCTCTTCAACTGGCAGGCGCATAAATTTTCATTTTGTTTTTTAGAAATTCAGAAATCGTATTCGGTGGCCGCAATGGCCAGGATGTGCCATTGAAATTACGGTAGACCGCCGGCAGCAGCTTGCTCTTAAGAACAGAATTGCATGATTGGCCTGGCCAACCTGCATGCAATAGCCAGGTGGTATTTCCGTAACCTAGAGTTTAGCAAGGTGAACATGATCGAATTTATCATTCAACGCAAAACATTTATCAGCATGCTTTTTATTGGGGCGGTGTTGCTGGGTATCGTCTCCTATAAGCAGTTGCCGGTTGAACTTACTCCAAATGCCGAGCTGCCATTTCTGATTGTTCAGGTAAACGGGATCCGGGAGATGGACCCGACCTACATGGAAAAGCAGGCCATCATTCCCCTCGAAGGTGCGATTAGCACCCTGGAAGGCATCGATAAGATCGAATCGTTTGCTGACCGACGCAGCGGGCGACTCATGATTTATTACAACCCCGGCGTCAAAATCAAATACGCCTATTTAAAGTTGCAGGAAAAGGTCGATGCCATCAAAACATCGATTGGCGAAGATTTCATGGTCAATGTCTTCAAGATTGATACCGAGCAATTGACCAATATGTTCATGAGCCTGCAGGTTCGCGGAGGTGGAGGCGTCAACCGCATACGGAGCGTTATTGATCGAAAAGTGACCAGGGAACTGGAGAGCATCGATGGGATTGCCAATGTGGAGGTCTTTGGCGGCCAGGAGAAATCGGTAGAAATTATTCTTAACGAACAGGCGTGCCAGGCTCATGGGATCACGGCATCTCAGATTCGAGCGCTCATCGCGCAAAATGCGCAGAACAAGACCTTTTTGGGGCGGGTCTATGAGGGGGATCGGTTCTATTTCGTCAATTTGGTCGCCGAATATACCGATGTCCATAGCTTGCAAAATATTGTTGTCCGCCAGAATGGCCCGGTTTTGCTTCGAGATGTAGCCGATATATTCATCGGCGAAAAAGAGCAAACCTCCATCAGTCGGGTGAATGGCAAAGAGTCTATCACCATCCAATTGGTGCGTGATACGCAGGTAAACCTGATCGAGCTTTCGCATGCCGTGCGCCGGACCATCGACCGGTTAAATAAAGACCTGGCTTACCAGGACATCGAGATCGTGGTGCAGAGCGATGTCGCCGAAAACATGGAGAAAAACATCGACCTGATCATTCAACTGGCGCTCATAGGAGGCGTGCTGGCAATTTTTATTTTATGGATTTTTCTAAAAAACCTCCGACTGGTGGCCATCATTGCCCTGGCGATTCCCATTTCCATATTCGTAGCGTTTAATTTTTTCTATGCCTTTGGCATTACGCTGAACAGCCTGACGCTAATCGGCATGGCGCTGGCCATCGGGATGTTGCTGGACAATAGTGTGGTGGTGCTGGAAAACATTTACCGGCTGGTGGCCAGTCGTAAATCCATTGACACCGCGGTTACCCAGGGCACCCGAGAGGTCTGGCGTTCCATTTTTGCCGCTACTTTAACGACTATCATCGTCTTTCTGCCATTCGTATTCTCCTCTGATTTTGTGGTGCGGTTGATTGGGCTGCATATTAGCGTTTCCATTGTGTCGACCCTGGTGGTATCATTTATTGTGGCGCTATTGTTGGTGCCGATGATCACTCATCTATTTTTAACGCGCAGCCAGACACTGGATGGACAACGGCTGCATTTTAATGTCGTGTCCCTAAACAATCGCCTCATCCAGGTCTATCGCTTGCTGCTGAAGTCCACCATGCGTTTTCCAGCTCGAACGGTCGGTCTGGCATTCCTGCTGTTTATGGCCAGCCTGCTGATCTGCCTCGCCTTGAGCTTAAATGTATCCCGTGAGGTCGAATTAAAAGATTTCAATCTCTATGTGACCATGCCGCGGGGCGCCACCCTGGAGGCCACCGATCAGGTAACCGCAGAACTCGAAGAGCGGCTCAATGGTATCGAGGAAAAACAGGACATCGTCAGCAACATCAGCGAGGAAGAAGCCATCATCACCATCAAATTAAAAGATAATTATCAAAAAATTTCCGGCCGCTCCCTGGCACAGGTCAAAAGTCAAATCCAGGAAAAAATTCGCGATTTTCGCGCCGCCGAAGTCAGCTTCGAACAGCCCCGCTCCAGTGCGCGTTTTCGGGGCGGCATGGGCGCTAACCCCGGTGCGGACATGGAGCGCATGTTGGGCATCGGTTCGCAAACAGAAAAAGTGATCATCAAAGGCCGGGATTTCGACCTGATGCGCAACCTGGCTAACGACATTCGCGATTATCTGGAAGACCTCTCCTCCATGAACCTGGTCCGGCTGAATGTTGCCGATGACCGTCCCGAAATTCATTTGCTTTTTGATAAAGAAATCCTCAGCCTTTACGACATCCCTCTGAATGCCATTGTCGCTGAATTGGCAGGGTTTCAAAACGAATTTTCTTCGGGCATGACCTACAAGCAGGGTGTGGATGAATATGACATCATTATCCGCAATGAAAATCTGGTTGAAAAAAAGATGGATGATTTGCGGCAACTGCGCATCCCCAGCCAGAGCGGCGGGACTTATGAATTGGAACAATTGAGCCGCATTGTCTACTCCGCCGGCCTGTCCGGCATCAATCGCGTCAACCAGGAAAAACAGATCGAAATCACTTATCAGTTTTTGCCCGAAGTGAACAGCTCAAAATCCTTATTGGAAAGTTCCCGCGCCGAAGTAGACCAATTGATCGCCAATCTCAACCTACCGGCCGGCGTTGCCGTCGAGGTGATCCATGATGAAACCAAGCTCGACGAATTTTACCTGCTCATTGGCGGGGCGCTACTCCTCATCTACATGGTGCTGGCGTCGGTGTTTGAATCGTTCAGTGCGCCGGTGGTTATCATGTTCACGTTTCCATTAGCCACGATCGGATCACTGTGGGCGTTAATTTTTACTAATAACTCCTTGCTCAACATGAATACCATCGCCGGGTTTCTGATCTTATTAGGAGTTGGTGTCAATAATGGAATCATCCTGATCGACTACACCCGGATTTTGAGACAACGAGGCTACAATCGATCGCGGGCATTGATCATGGCCGGACAAGCACGGGTGCGGCCCATTCTCATTACTGCCATTACCACCATTATTGGCATGTTGCCGCTGGCATTGGGCAAGGCCGAATACGTAACCCGCATCGGGGCGCCATTCGCCATTACCGTTATCGGCGGCTTGACGATGAGCACGCTGTTCACCCTCGTCTTCATTCCTACCGTCTATTCCGGTCTGGAATCAGCCATCAATTGGATCAAACGGCTGAATTGGAAAATCAAATTGATTCATATATTGCTATTGGTAGGCGGCGCAGCATTGATCTATTTTGAAGTGGATAGCTTGCTATGGCGGCTGGTCGACCTATTCTTACTCATTGTCGCCATACCTGCCGGAACTTACTTTATCATGACCAGCCTGAGACAAGCTCAAGCGGAATATATCAAAACCGATGATCCGCTGAAGATCACGATCCAGCATGTGGTTAAGATTTATGATGATGATATCCGCTTCGTTCGAGAATGGAAAAAAGGTAAGAAAATTCAGGAGAAAGCCGGGCTCGCGAAAAAATACAGAAGCTGGCGCGATTTCGATGACTTCCTCTGGCAACTTCCGCTGCTGGGTTTTCTGATCTACTTCGTCTATTTTTACCTGACCAGCGAATTCTGGCAATTTGTTCTGGCCCATGTCGTTTATTTTTATGTATTGTTTTTGTGGGGACCGATAAACGACTATCTCGCGTGTTGCGCTCCCAGCCGTATCATCGAACGGATCAAAACCTGGTTTCGTCCCGTTTTTCTCTGGGGCTTTCCGGCGCTCAATTTGATCATTTTCTATTTCAAATGGAATAAAATTACTATCCTGATTTTGATTGCCATCATCTGGTATTTGGCGCTGGCCATCTATGTCACGTCCAATCATCTCCAGCGGCAGCAGGTGAACATCATGCGGCTGACCGGTCGCTTGGCAGTTTTGCGCAAGTATTTCTACCGCTTTGTGCAGATGATCCCGGTCATCGGCCACAAAAAGAATCCGTTCAAAGCGCTGGATACGGTTTCGCTGGAGATCGGTAGCGGGATGTTTGGCCTACTCGGACCAAATGGCGCCGGCAAAACCACGCTCATGCGCATCATCTGTGGCATCCTGGAGCAAAGCCGGGGCACCATCCGGATCAATGATATCGACCTGAAGGAAAAACGTGAGGAATTGCAGGGGTTGATTGGCTATTTGCCGCAAGAATTCGGCACGTATGAGAACATGACCGCGGAGGAGTTGCTCCATTATCAAGCCATATTGAAAAATATCTACGATCCGGACGAACGAGCGAAACGTGTCAATTATGTTCTATCTGCCGTGCATCTGGAGAAAAATCGGCATCAAAAAATCGGTTCCTTTTCCGGTGGCATGAAACAGCGCATTGGAATCGCCCAGACGCTGCTGCACCTGCCTCGCATTCTGGTGGTGGATGAACCCACGGCCGGTCTCGATCCCCGCGAGCGCATTCGTTTTCGCAATCTGCTGGTAGAATTAAGCCGGGAGCGTATCGTCATCTTTTCTACCCATATTATCGAGGACATCTCCAGCTCTTGCAATAAGGTAGCCGTTTTAAATCGAGGTCAGCTCCGCTATTTGGGCGACCCGCAGGAGATGACCAAGCTGGCCGAGCAAGCGGTCTGGCAATTTGAAGTCGATCCTGAGCAGTTTGAGGCCATAAATAAGGATTTGTGGATTGTCCATCATATCCGAGATGGAGAAAAAATCCGGGTGCGCTGCCTGGCGGCTTCCCAGCCTGTACCCGAAGCCCGCCCGGTTCGGCCATCATTGGAAGACGCCTATCTCTGGTTATTGCGCGGGGGTAACCGAAGATAATTAGTGCCTGAATGAAAATTCAACTCTCTGTCATTTCGACCGCAGCGAGAAATCTGTAAATGAAATCATCTCAAGGTAACCAGATTCCTCTCCGCCTGCTGGCGGATCGGAATGACATTTTTGCTAAAAATTTAATAGTTCTCGTTCAATCACTAATTAGAAATTATAACTCTTTCAACGCCTCACCGGGTTATTGTTAACGGATAATCATTCTAACCTCTGTGTAAAAACATAAGCAGAAGTAATCCGGGGACAAAACACTTTAGGTGGCTTTGCAGAGCTTTTCAACTTTTTGAAATGTCAATTGAACATTAAATGGATCACCTTCAATGAATTACCGAGTTACATTACGAACCATTGCCACGCTGATCGGCGGGATTTTTCGATACAACTTAAAAATCATATTTGCCAACGCCTTTATCTATTTTCTACTGGCCGCTATCGGTATCTTCGCCCTATTTGTGATTTTGAATCTGGTGAGCGCTGAATCCAATCCCACCGAGGCGACGATCTATGGTTGGCTATTGTTGCCGGGCTTCGTGTTGATCTTCTACCCCACTATTTTTGGGATTCAGAACGATGTGGACACCGGCATGATCGAGCTGCTATTCAGTATTCCCAACTATCGCTATAAAGTGTGGCTGGTGCGACTGGTATTGATCTATCTGCTGGTCTTTGTCATTTTGCTATGCCTGAGCCTGTTAGCTTCGGTGACGGTAATTACCGTACCCATCGTGCGCATGGCAGTGCAATTGATGTTTCCGATTATTTTTGTCGGCAGCCTGGCATTTATGCTGTCCACTCTGGTTCGAAACGGATACGGAACCATGGTGGTCATGATCATCATCGGCATGGCGTTGTGGATTCTGAGCGAGTCGCTGGCGACCAGCAAATGGAATCTATTTTTGAATCCTTTCCGATTGCCTTCCAATGTCAACGAGGCCGTCTGGACCGAAACCACGTTCAACAATCGGCTCTATCTCTTCATTGGTTCCGGTATCTCCATTCTCATGGGCCTGTTATTGCTGCAGCGACGGGAGAAATTCATCTGAGGAACCCCCACCCTGTGGGCGAAAATCGTTTTCAGTGCCGCTAATCGCACTGCTGCATGGTTTGAAAAAAAAATCAAAAATGATGGAAGTGTATTGCAACGGATTGACAACTCGGCTGCTGTAGTGTCTTGCTGCTAACAGTGGCTCTCCAGTTGGAAGGTTTCAACAAAAAATAGCCCCATCGCCCCACAGCGCCAATTAATAGTCATAGTAGATGGGAATTACACGTTTTTTTCGTGGGAAAAATAATAAAATTACCAGTGCGCCCACGGCGAAGCCCCCGATATGTGCCCACCAGGCTACGCCGCCATAAGCGCCCGACGCGGCCAGAGCAACGGCGCCGCTGAACGACTGCATCAAAAACCAGATGCCCAAAAATACATACGCTGGCAACTCGATGATTCGGATAAAATAGAAAATCGGTATCAATGTCAGCACCCTGGCCTTTGGATAGAGGATGGTATAAGCGCCCATCACGCCAGCAATGGCCCCGCTGGCGCCAACGGTGGGAATATCCGATGATGGATTGGTGTAGACATGAGCCAGGCCCGCCGCCACACCACAAAAGAGGTAGAACACAATGAAGGTAAAATGTCCCAGATGGTCCTCAACATTATCCCCAAAAATCCATAGAAACCACAAATTCCCCAGGACATGAAACCAGCCACCATGGAGAAATTGTGAAGTCAACAGCGGAAAAAAGCGTTCGATAAAGTGCACACCTTCCACATTTGCCAGATAGAAATATTTCGCCGGGATAATGGCATAGTGAGTAAATAACGCATGCAACTGGCTTCCCAGAGAAATTTCATACAAAAACACGATACCATTGATCACAATCAGGATAATAGTGACGAACGGAATGGACATCGACGGATTTTTATCTCGCAGTGGGATCATCGCTTTTTCAACTCAGCGAATAGAGTTCATCCGCTTCTTTCTGGATCGTGATGACCTTGCCAAATTGAATGGGATGAAGGTCCCAGAACTTTTTGGCATCCAGCCGGTAATGGGAATGCGGCTTCTTCGGCCCCATGCACCAGCATTCTACCGCTTCCACGTAAATATCGATTTCCTTATCTTTCACTCTGAGCTTAAACGGCTTGCCAATTTTGGGGAAAAAGTCCAACGCATTTTTCATGATCATAATGTATCGTTCGCGCGCTTCTTCGCCGGAAATCTTGCGTCGATAGAACTCTGCCATAAAGCCTCCTATCTAAAAATGTCAAAATTCAACCTGCTGCAATATATAAAAGATCACCACCAAAGTCAAGACAAATATTTTCTGCATTCGCCTTCAAACATTTTCCGAAACCTTTCGCTTGGGAGATCTGAATTGCTTGTTTTGGTCGCAGAAATGAAAGGGCGCAGAATTGCTGTGCAATCGTTTTCTGAGTCCTTTCGATTCTGAGACCAACTCTATTTTGATCACCTGGTCAATTGAGTTAATTGGCATAATTAGCGGGCAAGCTTCGTGTTGGTTCTAGCTGAAAATTTGGTCAACATATCCTGATCAATGCGCCGCCAGCCAGTTGTCGCCAACCCCAATATCCACTCGAATCGGCACCGACAGTTCGATGGCGTTCTCCATTTCCGTTCGCACCAATTCTTTGACATGCTCGACCTCGCCCTGAGGCACCTCGAAGACGAGTTCGTCATGCACCTGCATGATCATCTTGCTGGCCAGCTTTCTTTCCCGGAGCCGACGAAAGATGTTGATCATAGCGACTTTGATCAGATCCGCAGCAGTGCCCTGAATGGGAGTATTGATGGCGTTCCGCTCGGCAAATTCCCGGACGCGGCGATTGTCGCTATGAATGTCCGGAAGATAACGCCGCCGATTGAGCAGCGTGGTCACGTAGCCATGCTGCCGGGCGAACTCCTGCGTAGCCATCATGAAATCCTGAATGCGAGGATAGCTGGCAAAATAGCTGGTGATGAACATTTCTGCTTCCTCTTGGGGAATCTCCAAACGGGAGGCCAGACCATAAGCGCCCATGCCATACATGATACCAAAATTCACTTCCTTGGCCCGGCGCCGCATATCATCGGTCACTTCCTCGGGCGGCACTTTGAATACCAGGGCTGCCGTCTCCCGATGAATATCTTTCCCCTCCTGAAACGCGCGAATCAGGGTCGGATCCTGGGAGAGATGCGCCATGATCCGTAGCTCGATCTGCGAGTAATCCGCATCCAGCAGCACGTGACTGGCATCCCGCGGCACAAAGGCCTTACGAATGCGACTGCCGATCTCGGTGCGAATAGGAATATTCTGCAAATTCGGATCGCTGGAAGATAGCCGTCCAGTTGCGGCCACCGTCTGATTGTAAGAAGTATGCACCCGACCGGTTTGCGGATGAATCAATCGGGGCAATGCATCCACGTAAGTGGATTTCAATTTCGCTAACTGGCGATATTCCAGCAATTCCAGTGGCAGCGGGTGTTGGCGGGCCAGCACCTCCAGCACTGAGACATCGGTTGACGGACCGGTTTTGGTCTTGCGGATGATCGGCAACTTTAATTTTTTGAACAGTACATCGGCCAGTTGTTTCGGTGAATTGATATTAAAATGTTCGCCGGCGATTTTATAGATATTTTGTATCAATTCATTAAGCCGCTGCTCCAGCTCTTTCGACATTTCGTTAAGGTAGGGAACGTCCAGCGACACCCCGGTGCGCTCCATATCCATGAGCACCGCAATCAGCGGCATTTCTACATCATCGAATAATTTTTTCAAATCATATTCGACCAGTTTCGGTTCCAACACGTGACGTAGCCGCTGGGTAAAGTCGGCGTCTTCGCACGCATAGCGGCTGATTTTGGCCAGGGGCACGTCGGCCATGTTGATCTGGTTTTTGCCGCTACCGATGAGCTCCTTGGTCGGAATTTTTTGATAATTCAAATACTCCAGCGCCAGTGCATCCAGGTTATGCTGCCGCAGCGATGGATTGATCACGTAGCTGGCAACCATGGTGTCGAAATCCACGCCGCTCACCTCCACACCAGCGCGCGCCAGGACGAGCAGATCGTATTTCACGTTCTGGCCGCATTTGGCAATCGCTGGATTTTCCAGGATCGGCTTCAAACCGGACAGCACTTTCGGCAGAGCCAGGCCATGAGCACGCTTTTCGCTAAAGAGATCGTCATTTACATTCGCACGTTTGCTTTCAACAGGAATGTAATAAGCCAAACCTGTCTGCCAGGAAAAGGAGAGTCCCACAATTTCTGCTCGCATGGGATCAACATCGGTTGTTTCCAGATCCAGAGTAAATTGCTGACAGCGTCGGAGTTGATCGAGCAAATCCTCGAATTGCTGCCAATTTTCAATTGTGTGGTAATCCTGTGGCTGCGTCGCTGATGACGGTTTGAAGCGATCCAATAGCGAATTGAACTCCAGTTCTTTCATTAATTCAAAAGCCCTGATCTCGTGCGGCGGCTTGACCGCAAAATGGTCGATTTCGAGAGGCAGCGGCCGATCGGTGTCAATGGTGACCAGTCGCCGCGAAAGGAATGCACTGTCCCGATGCTGTGCCAGCTTGTCCCTCGTGGATTGTCGGGCTACTTTTTCCAGATTTTCGTACAAGTCGTCCAGACTGGCGAACTGGGCCAACAATTCGCTGGCCGTCTTGGGACCAATACCGGGCACGCCAGGCACATTATCGGAACTGTCGCCGGTGAGACTGAGATAATCCGCCACCTTGCTGGGAGGAACGCCCATTTTCTGCTGCACTTCTGCCTCGCCCAGGATCTCAACGCCGGTGGGTTTGGGATTATATATCTTGATGTGCGACGAGACAAGCTGCCGAAGGTCCTTGTCACTGGTGACCAGGTAGGTTTCCAAACCCTGTTCTGCACCCTGCCGCGCCAAAATGGCCAGCACATCATCGGCTTCCAGGCCGGGAACCTCCACGATGGCGATGTTCAGAGCCTCAAGCACCTGCTTGATGCGAGGCAATTGTGCGCTCATCTCATCGGGCATCTTCTGCCGCGTGGCCTTGTATTCTTCATATATCTCATGCCGGAATGTTTTGCCCGGTGGATCGAAGACCGCGACCAGATAGTCCGGCTGCTGCTCATCCATGATTTTCAACAGGGAATTGAGAAAACCAAAAATTGCACTGGTATTCTCGCCTTTGGAGTTGATCAACGGATTACGATCAAAGGCAAAATGGGAACGATAAGCCAGAGCGGTGGCATCGACTAAAAACAATTTTTTGGCAGGTGGTTGGATCATGACTGGAATCCTTCGGCTTTTGAATGACACGCGTTTACCGCCAAATGTACTACATTTTTTTCATAATGTCAACCCTGATTTTAATGAAAAATGGCGATCAGCCTGATTCATGTTATTGGCATTGGCCTTGCAGTCAGCTAATCCATCGCTGCCAAAACAGCAGATCATAAAACTCCCGCTGAAACGATTGCATAAGCAAACGCTCCAAATCGACTGGATGAAAAAATGGCCAGGGTGATAGCACCTGGGGAATTTGCGCTGTCTGCCATGGCTTAGAAATTGCACCCGTCAGACAACAGGGCAGAAATTCCTAATATTTTTAATTGATTCTTTCCAAAATATTTCTTATAATTGGCCCTGCCTTACCATAGCAAGACCTTCTGTTGTTCGACTTATCATGAAAGTTGGGTAATTTCAGCGGGGATGCGGAAGGGCTTGTTGAAGCAAACGAAGTAAGATCGTCCTGGTTTTCAGACTAAAATGCGTCATTATATTGATCATATTGGAGACTTTTATCATGAACCAACAACCGATTCAACAACAAATAAACATCGAGCTGGGTGAAAAAGAGGCGGAGGGGATCTATTCCAATCTGGCGATCATCACGCACTCTCCGGCTGAGTTCGTCATCGATTTTACGCGCATGTTGCCAGGCGTACCCAAAACCAAAGTCTACGCCCGAATCATTATGACACCACAGCACGCCAAATCGCTGCTGCGCGCGCTGGATGAAAATATCAAAAAATACGAAGGCCAATTCGGGGACATCAAGATTTTCGGCGATACCAAATCCAAGCCACTGGGCTTTCAGCCCACCGGAGAAGCCAATGCCACCATGGGGCAGCAAGAATAAGTGCGAATGTCTACCATGCCATAGACTCCAATTGGAAGGAATAATTCGTTGCCTTGTCGAGCCATAAAATACATGTTCAAATTGACGCTACTGTTGCTGCCCATGATGACGGCCAGTTATGGTCAATCAAACGGCTTGCAGCCTCATTTTGGATTGGGATTTGAAATCGGAACCTGGCGCCCCACCGAGCTGAATGCCGATATGTCCCTCTCCATTTTGAAAGGTACCGCTGAGCATCCGTATCTTGGCCTGTCCGTTTTCACCTCGTGGAGTTCCGGTTTCTCGCTGCGGCCCAGCGTCGGTTATTGGCGATATTGTCTCGAATCAACGCCATCGGAGGCGAGTCGTATTCAAATCATCTCTCTGTTGCTTGACTTGAAATATTCTTTGCTGTCCGACGTGCGACTATCGCCGTATGTTAGCTATGGCATGGGTCTATTTTTCGGCCAGGAAACACAGCCAGGAATTGCGTTATCGCGATTCGATAAGGGGTGGGAAGCGGGCGCTGGCATTAATGTGGGCACAGGTTTCGACATCCATTTGACTTCCAGCATCTTTCTGGCTATGGAATTCCGTTATCATTATCTAAAATTCAAGCAAGCGCTTGCAGTGACCAACAATTACAGCGGACCTAAAATAAGCCTGGGCGTTTTTTATCTATTCCAATAACTGGGATTCCTGTTCGCCCATGGTGATGAACAGCAATAAAAAATCCAGCCCCTGGCTGGATTTTTTATTCCCATCATAAATAACGCATGGTCTTTAAAGCGTATGTAACCTATAAGCCTCTTCAATCAAATTCTTGGATGCCGCTATAGTTCAACGCGACCAGAGCCTGTTAGCCTCCGGTTGTCGCTAAAACTCCTCTACCCTTCATCAAGCCCGGCATGCTCTCGTGCCTGATGCTTCGCTGGAGAAAAGCCGATAATGCTTACTTCAAATACAGTTCTTCCAGCATCCGGTGTTGATCGACCTCATCATCAAAGACCGACACTACCTTGTCGATTTCACGATGCTCCTGGTTGATCTTTTCCCGCAGGCAGTCGGTGATATAATGCGTAATGATGGCATGCACGCATTCGGTTACGCCCATGTCATGGACCGGTATGTGCACGGTATGTTTGGCGATTTTAATCAATTCACCACCGTCGAAACCGGTCATGCCCACCGTAATCATGCCAAGCTGGTTCGCATAATGGATGGCATTGAGGACATTCTGACTGTTGCCGGAGCCACTGATACCAATAGCCACATCGCCAGGCTCAGCGAGGTTGCGAAGTTGCTGCTCAAAAATCGATTCATAGCCCTCGTCATTGGCCAGCGCCAGAATAAACGGGGTGTTATCGGTGAGGCTAATAACCTTGAATCGCTTGATATCTTTCTTGCCATTGAGAGTGCCCTTGGCGAGGTCTTCACAAAAATGGGAGGCGGTGGCACCACTGCCGCCATTCCCGAAGATAAAAATGCGTTTGTTGCGGTGATAAGCTTGTTCCAAAATTTTGATAAGTTTTACATTGTCACTGATTCGAACGGAATTGCACGCTGCGTACACTCGGTTGAAATAATCATTGATCATTTCCATTCATATCTCCCCATATTAAAAATAATTTTTGTTCCGTGACGCTCCAGAAAAAACGGAAATTCACGGTAGTCTTTCAGCGCCTCCCGGACCCGGTTTTGGTTTTCACGAGGACAATACAGTAGCAAAAACCCGCCGCCCCCAGCGCCGGAAATTTTCCCCCCAAGTGCGCCAGCTTCAATGGCTCGTTGATACATGCGATCAATTTCGGCATTGGAGATTTGGCTGGCCAATTTCTTTTTGTTGTCCCAGCTCGCAGCCATGATCTCGCCGATGCGATCGAATTGATTCGCCTCGATGCTCGCCCGAATTTGCGCCGCCTGTTGCTTCATGGCTCGCAAAACGTCCAGGTTCTGGTTCAACTTATGATTCTGTTCCGCCAGAATCCGATTCGAGCTCCGAGTGGTGCCGGTGAAAAACAGCAGCAAATTCGAGCCGAATCTGCGCTTCCGGCTATTTTCAAGTGGAATGCGCTCGACAATCACCTCCTCGTTGGGTAAAAATCGGAAAAAGCGAAAGCCGCCGTACGCGGCAATGTATTGATCCTGCTTGCCAATCGGTTTGCCTAAAATATCAATTTCAATCTCACAGGCCTCACGCGCCAGTTGCTCGGCGGTCACCAGTTCGCCCCGATACGCATAGAACGCGTTGAGCAATCCCACGGTGATGCTGCTCGATGACCCCAATCCCGAACCACTGGAGGGGATGTCGGCCAGGGTCGTAATCTCTACGCCATGATCCACGCCGGTTTTCCGCATGGCTTCCCGCACCAGATCGTGCTCGATCTCGTCCACCGCATCCACAATTTCTTTTTTAGAGTAGTTGATATAAATTTTGTCATCGAACCGCTCTTTGATGATCACAAATACATATTTATCGATCGCCGAGCTGATCACCCATCCTTCTTCCTGATGATAAAAGGAAGGCAGATCGGTGCCCCCACCTGCAAAACTGATTCGCAACGGAGTTTGTGATATAATCATGTCTATTTTACCAAAAGATGATAACTATGTCACCCTGAGTCACAATGGCCAATCCCTGCGAACAATCCGCCAAAGGCGTCGCCAAATCATCGATGACAGGAGAACGGTCAGCGACCTGGCTCTTTCTGACCGGTTGCGCCAAACCACCGATCAGCTTCAAGCTAAACTATCCCCAGCCATCAGGAGAACCCACCCCATTTTTTCTTATTGCAATACTGATGCGAAATAAGAAATTTCAAACCGGATCACGGAATAGCCAGCATGCCTCCAAAGCCCTACGAATTCATTTGTAACTAACGGTATGGTATTCTCACCGCCCGCACATCAATTCATGCTGATTCGAGTTATAATAACCTATCTTCTTTATTATTGTCAGTGTGCTTCGTGTCTTCGTGAGCAATGTTATGAAAATGAATTAGAGGAATTAAGGGCAATTATCGAGCCAATCCCCCAATTGCCACTGCGACAAAAGCAAGTTTTGTGAGGAAGCAAAAAAGCGAGAGCCCCCATGTTTTTGAATGGTGCTATTTTTCAAGCCAGGAAAAGCACTAACATCTTTTACCAGAACCATGCGTGAATTTTAGCCAAAAATTCACCACCGTTGGCCGCAAATAAAGCAGATTGCCAGGGCAGATCGTCTCTCCAATTTGAATGAATTATACCACCATTTATCCCAATCCAAACCTCGTGGCGCGGTTGCGTCTCCCTGTCTTATCATGTTTTTCTGAATCTGGCTAAATAAATAGCGAATACTTCATCGGTCTGGTCTCCAGGGTCACGATGCGCGACCGCCCCATCAGCCGCAGCAATCGTTGCCGAAAGACCATTTTGTAAAAATAATAACCGAGCTGGATCCTCATCCAGAGAATTTTCAAATAAATCCAGCTTACCCGACGCAGGGTTCGTCGGTCGGGATCGATTGTCTCATACGTCACAGGTTGCATCATTCATTTCTCCTAAAACTTTGTATTAAGATGATTATGAAAATCAAGTGCTGCGGTTGCTTATATGTAAATAGACAGAATTTTTCAACGTCTTGCCTGCAAAGCTCATGATCGATGTTCAACCTTATTGGAGAGCAGCCACAGCACAGTTGCAACCTGTGTTGCTTACGCCGTTGCGGCTAAGCGGCTGCCTCCTCGCTGGTCTCGCTTTGACCGAATTACATTCAAATTCTGCATCTCCTGAGCCGCCCGATCCAGCACATTATCGATATCCGGCATCTGGCTCAGCCATGCCATATATTCGCGCAGGCTATCCTCCACCGTATGCATCGGTCGCCACCCAAGATATTTTAACTTAGAAATGTCAGAAAAGATATGACGCGTATCACCAAATCGATATTGCTCGGTAATTTTTGGTGAAATATTTTTGCCCATCACTTTTGCGGCCAGCATCGCAAATTCGTACACCGAATAAGTTCGACCACCGCCCACATTAAATACCTGATAATCGGCCAGGGGCGAATCCAGCACTTTCAAATTTGCCTGAACCACATCATGAATATTCACAAAATCCCGCACCTGATTGCCATCTTCATAAACCGGGGGTTGGCGATCAAAAAATAGACTGAGACTAAAAATGCGACAGGCGCCAGAATAGGCGTTGTAGATGGACTGTCGCGGCCCCTGCACAATCGAATAGCGCAAACAAACGGTGGGAATTTGATACCGTTTGCCCAGGTTCAAGCTCAACTGCTCCTGCGAGTACTTCGATAACGCATATTGATTCTGCGGATTTACCCGATTCTCATTGGTCCACATCGCCTGCAATGTTGCGCCGCAATCCTGGCAGCGATGGTTCCATCGTCCGTTCATCAGGTCGTTTTCCGTTCGCAAATCAGGGAATTTGATGCGATTGCATTTTGGGCAGCGGTATTTGCCCTCCCCATAAACCGCCTGCGACGATGCCACAATGACTTTTTGAATATTCAACCGCTTTTCCACAATTATCTCATACAGCAGCGCCGTCCCCATGCTGTTCACATAAAAGAATTTGCTGAAATCAGGCAGATAGTCCTGATACGCCGCAAAATGAAATACCACATCAACTCCTTGCAATGCCTTTTCCCAATCGTCCTTGTTGCGAACATCGCCCAGCATGAATTCCGCATCTGCAGGTAGATACCCTGGCTTTCCTTTCAGGTGGACAGGCTTCGATAGATTATCGAGAATCCGCACTCGATACCCTCTGGCCAGCAACGCATCCACCGTATGCGAGCCAATAAAACCGGCACCGCCGGTCACCAAACAGTTCATCATTATCTCGTCCGTTCTTTAGGTTTCACTTTTTGCTTATATTTCATAAGTGGTAGGAATGATCATTAGAATGTTTCAGCGATAGAGGACATGGCCTCCCTGAAATCAAATTTTTCTTTTATCTTAATATTGCATCAATAAACATTTTGTTCCTGATGGATCACAGCCTCGCTGCGATGTTGATACTCAATGAGTTTGCGATTTCTTCCGATGCGATGGAAATACTTGTAGCCAAAGCAGCCGAAACCCCACTACCTCCCTTTAATGATCATATCGAATAAAATATTTCACCGGCAGGACGCCACTGAAAAGCGACCATGACCTAAAACGCTGTTTGCACCCTGTCGTTCTGGAATTGTCAGCCAACTCAGTATTTCCAGTGACCTGCCACGTCTAACTGTGCCCGAAGCACAACTGTCCAGCCATGCCTCTCCTGACCCCGGCGATGCCCGAAATTATCCACTTGTTGATAACTCGCCAGACATTCCATCAACCCCTGGGTCAAAAAATGGTAACGCAGCTTCATGCTTAAATTGGATGAGCTTTCCACGATGCCATACGGGAACGGCTCATCATACCCCTGCGCCAGGGTAAAATTCTTCCATGGTGTATCCCATCGATCCAGCACCGATCCCTGACCCTGGCGAATGAAATCCCATTCCAGCCCGATTTGCACGCCTCGCCAGAGCCAGTGACTCACACTCAGATTCCAGCGATCAAAATTATTGCCCAGCGCATAGCCAATGGGGCGGTTGAAATGGACGAACTTCTCCCAATCCTGCCAGGAATTGTAGGTCCGATTGGCAATCCGCACATACTCCAGGCCCAACTGGCTGCCCGATAACCCCAAAATAGAACTGCGCTGCCAGCCCAGAATTAATCCCCATTCGGTCGGCTCCAGGTCACCCGGCACGGTCTTCTCCAACTGATAGTCGTCTACCAGCACCTCGCCATAGAACCGCCAGTTGCGCCAGGGATACCAATCCACATCCAGATAAAGCAAACCATTGCCGTCCGAGCCACCGCCGTTGAGCAGCTCGCCATGATAATAGAGCATGGGATTGTGATACTTCAATTCCCAATGCGCATCCGGGCCGCCGTAAACCAGCGCTTCAGTCAAACCGATAAACAATTTATCCTTGATAGCAAACGTTACCCCATGCGCCGACAGGAAACGATTGGCCCTGCGGGTGCCATATTTTTTCACCAGCGAATCCGCCAGTTGCCACTTTTCCAATTGCGCCGCCAACACATAAAAGCGCAGGCCTTTATAGGCAAAATCCAGCTTCAACTGGTCCAGGGGTTGGGCATAATCCGAGAATAGCAATCGGCCCGTGCGGCCACTACCCCAATGGAGAAAATCCCGCCCCAGTGTCAATCCCACATTCAGATTCGTCGATCGTAAATCGTAAATCGAAAATCGCACATACGCCTGTTCCGTATACCCGGCAAAGCCCCGCCAACGCTTGCCCGGATAAAGGGGATCGTCAAGCAACAATTGATCCAGCCGAATCCCGTTGTAAAACGACAGCCGATCTTTCCAATGTACGCCTACCTGACTCCGCATCTGAGTATAACATCGAGCGTCCTGGGAATCGTGGATCATGGACTCCTCCAGCCACACGCCCGGCGAGATGGTCAATTGCTTTTCTTGATCCGACAATTGCTCTCGATGGAGAAACTCACTGGAGAGCAGATCGATCAGCCACCGGTCGTGTGCCGATGCTTTTACCTCGCCGCGCTCAAGCTGGCGCTGCAACATTGACAGGCTATTTTCCACCTCCGCCGCAGTATAAGGCTGGCGAATGGTATGGAGCGCTGGCAGATAACCATTCAAGCGTAGCTCGTTGATATAAGGATATGCCCAATGATAGCTCGGAATCGTCTCATTGGTCTGTGCGGTGACAAAAGTGCCGAGGCATTCAGCAAAAATACAAATAAGAAACAGATTGAATTTCATGAATAAAATTGGACAGAATGATTATAATTCGTTATGAAGGTCCAAAACCGGTGTTACTGGGTTTGACAATGTTTGAACAATTGATAGCTGAATCATTAAAAGGATTCAATCCCAAATGTTATGCATTAAGGGCACGTTTCTAGCGGAAGGGCATATTACCTTGGTGTACCTCATAATTTTCAAGCGACCAAACTAAACCGCCTGCATACCTGGTGGTAGATAATTGGGAAAACCATCAAAAAATTGCCCCATCATCTTGGCTGCTATGTTGCAATTATTCGCATGATATCTTCCAGCGTGGTCGCATCAGAGGCCTGGATATTTCTTTGCAGTTCAACATGTTTGTGATGTGGAAAAGTAGAAATTTTGGTATGATGGGGAGCATTGTCCCATCCAACTTTCAATTCATTTTTGGACGATAGCCAATAATAGCTATGCCTTTTCAAATTTTCCCCGTCCCATTGTTCCGCCACTCTCAAATTGCTACCATCTTTTAAAAAAAGAATCAATCTGAGAGTTTCACCATCCAGATCAAGTACCCTGACAGAAAGGATCTTATCACTGAACCTGGCTTCTATCTCAGCCAACCGATCAATCGCCTGCATAGAGCGCCTCAGCGGCAATCAGTCCCTGTTCGGTAAATCGGCTCAATTCAGCAAGTTGTCTTTTAGTAATTTCCGCTGTTTCGTGCCAATGATGCCATATCAGAAAATCTTCATGTAGCTCAAAATCGGCATCGTCAGGTAGCCCTTCGCGATCCAGTTGTGCCAGAGAGGTGTGATATTTACTTTCAAAATCCCTGATTTTCGCTTGTGCCAGGAGTAGCCTTTTCCTAAGCGCGGACTCATATAGTGCTACGCCATGAATAATTACAGCGGATCGGGATGCGGGCGGTAAGGATTCGAATAAATTTTCGATCGTTTTCATCCGAGCGGGTTCCATATTGTTCCTTTAAAACAGATAATTGATTGTTCCTTGAAACCAGAAAAAAAATCGTTTTCATCCCATGATCTACACCAATCTGACCCTAAATAAAGTCTGCCCGAAAATAGCCTCTGACTGGTCGCTCGCTAATTTGGTGTTGGTTATCTTCCAATGACTTATAATACTCTGCCAGGTAAGCGACCGTTCAGTTGTTCCACGTTTCAGACAGTCATTAATTAGTTGCTCTTGCAAAGGGTTCAGCTCTCTGCAAGCGCGGTTAGAATCATCCCAATAATCCGGTTAGAATAATGCTGCTTTTAATATTTTTATTATAATATACAACATAAAACTTATTTTAACAAGCAAAAATTTAAAAATTCAAAAAATGATGCTCCCAAGCAATCACAGGGCGGAACAAATATCTTTAAATCGCCCCTAAATCCCTCTCGATAAATCGGGATCTCGCAGGCTCAACAAGCTCAACCTGCAAAGGGAGAATTTAAATCGTCCCTCCTGATAAAGCGACCGCAGGAAGTGCCTATCAGAGTACTGGGGTAGGATGGATATCGCGAAAGTAAAAGGTTAGATGATTTTTTAACTCTGCAATCAATTATGCTGCTCTGATCAAATAATCACAGGGGATATAACCCTGCTATGCTTTTTCACCAGACACCGGCAGCTTAATAATTTTTTGATGGCCATTCCCAAGGAACTTTTGTTTCAGTACCTGCAGCACAAAGTAGGGATTGGTGGTCAAATACCGCTTGGTTAAATTTCTGGGATCCTGCAGCATGCGATAGATCCATTCGAACCCATGCCGCAAAAAGGACGGCGTCTCCTTGCGAAGGCCGGCAAATACATCAAAACTGCCGCCAACCCCCAGCATGATTGGCGCCTGGATGCTCGCACGATGCTGATGAATAAAATATTCCTGTCGCGGAACGCCCATGGCCACCAATACAATGTTCGCCGAACTGCGATTGATCATCTCAATCATGGCCGCGTCATCGGTAAAATAGCCGTGATGCCAGCCCGCCACAATTTGATCGCCATAATGCTGTTTGATATTGGAAACCATCTTCTCGAGCACTTCCGCCCGGGCGCCCAAAAAAAAGAAGGAAAAGCCCTGGCTCTGGCCCACTTCCAGTAACTTGCGCATCAGCATGATCCCGCCGATGTGTTCGACCAATGGTCGGCGGATCATTCGGGACGCCCAGACAAACGCGTACTCCGGAATGACGATCTCGGCGCTGCGCATGATCTCTGCCAGCAACCGATCCCGTCGGACCTGATAGAACTTATTGGCATTGATGGCCAGAATGTGCATCTTGATGTTGCCGGCAATGGCCTGACTGATCCGCTGGACTATCTGCTCGCTGGTCAAATTATCCACCGGATAACCCAAAATATCGATCCTGTTATTCATTCCAATTCATCAAAAAATAGCTAAGTGCATAGAACATCCAGGCCTGTGACCAACGGATGTACGGTATTTTGCTCTTGAAACATCGGGATTGTTTGTAATAAAAATAATGTCGCCGCTCATCCCAGAGCATGGTAATTGCATGGGCCACCATGCGTTCGGCTCGTGCTCGGGAATCGACAATGGAATCTCGCAACGTCACAAACGTGATCAGCGCCTGCGCAAAACAATGGACATCCAGCGGATACCGGCAGCGATCCGAATACTTTGGCAGCAGCTCTGGGGTGAAATGATGCGTCAAATGAAAATCCATGCCCTTGATCAATGCCGGTTCAAACTGGCGATCCCGGCAAAATCGCTGGTATTGGTACAGCGCCAGCAGGTTATAGCCAGTATGAAAGTTATCCACCCATTGATGATGTCCCCGCTGGCCATACGGCCAGGCGCCATCTCCGCGCTGACCGCCAACAGAAAAACGTACCGCTCGTTCTGCCCAAGCCCGATAGTCATTCTCGCCCGTAACGTGATAAATCCGGGCCAGATACGCGGCCGCCACCAGGTTCACATTATGAATCACCGCCGGCTCACCCGGAATATAGCCAAAGCAAAGCCGATCCCTTTCCTCGATTAGCAGCAGGTGCTTGAAAATGAATTCAGCCACCTGCCGCGCTTCCGTTAGAAAATGATCATCTTGCGTCCGTTCGAAAAGGTCCAGCAACGCCTGTCCCGCAAAGACCGAACAGATCATATTGGGCTTGAATTGCGGCACGTTGAACGCCAGCGCCTGCCAATCGAAATTGTAGCCCCAACAGAGGCCAGAGTAGCCATGGGAACGCAACGCCATCAGCCGCTCATACAACGCCATCGCCTGAGTGAAAAGAGCTGTATCTCGATAATAGTCCCCCAACCGCAGCAAACTGCTGATGAATAACGCCAGCGCCTTGGGATTATCGCCTTTGGGCACCTGGCAAATGAGACGCAAGTTGATTGGCGACCGCCGAAATAGCTGAATCCATGCCAAACGAACATATTTATTATTGTGAAATGGCAGTTTTTGAAACAATCGGCTATTCAACCCATCCAATACATCCCAGCCCTGGAAATTCACTCCCTTTAAATAAGCATAATGCTTCTGGATGATGGCCTCTAACAGTTTTTTATTAATCATGTACTGGGGATTATGGGTAATTGGGTAATTGGGTAATTGGGTAATTGGGTAATTGGGTAATTGCAACTGACCGGTCACTCCCAGTGACCGGTCAGTGATTTTGTTCCAACTGACCGGTCACTCCCAGTGACCGGTCAGTGATTCTGCTCCAACTGACCGGTCGCTTCAAGCGACCGGTCAGTCAGTGGAATGGTTCTTCCTGTACGAATCGAATCAATGATTTTAAATGGAAGCAAGCTGGACAGATAAATTTCCTCAAACGGAATCGGCGCCGGCAGGCCATTCTTCACTGCATCCAGAAACGCCCGGACCTCATGCCGATGTCCCTTGTCCTGATTGGACTGTTTATAACGCTTTTTTTTCTTGCCGTAAATCGTTAGTTCCTTAAAGTCGTCCAAAATCGCAGTCACCCCATTGCCGTAAACCTCCAGATATTCCTTGGGCAACTCTTTGCTACCATTGGCAAAATAGGAGACCGTGGCGATCGATCCGTTCTCGAACTTCAAATTGATCACCAATGTATCCTGAGTGTTCAACGTTGATCCCATGGCAAACGCAGCGACTGACACCGGCGTGCTACCCGACAGATGCATCGTCAGATCGACAAAGTGACACACCTCACCGATGATTCTTCCCCCACCCAATTCTGGATCCTGAGTCCAATGCTCTTTCGGAATAAAGCCCGCATTGATCCGATAGTTGATCGCCACCGGCCCGGTTTTAATATGTTCTTTAAGCTTCTGAATCAGCGGCGCGAACCGGCGATTGAAGCCAACCATCACGATTGCGGATTTTGGATTTCGGATTTCGGAATTGGGCAATTGAGTAATTGGGTAATTGGGTAACTTGGAGTTGGATGCCAAGTATTGGTCGTTCACGACTTGCCGACTGCCAACTGCCGCCTGACGACTGTCGACTGAAGCCTGCCGACTGCCGACTGCCGACTGAAGACTGCCCACTGATAACTGTTCACTGATCACTGAAAACTGCCCACTAGCCACTGCCACTGCATTCAACTGATCAATTGTCAAAGCCAGCGGCTTCTCAACGAAGACATGCTTCCCGTGCTCCAGCGCTTTGATCACATACTCCGCATGAGAATCGTGCCGGGTGGCGATAAACACTGTATTGATCTCATCGTTCTGATAGATTTCTGCGGCGTCCCCGCTTGCAAAACCGAAACCATAGCGATCGGCCACGGTTCGGCTCTCGTTGCCCGCTGCCGTCGCCACACCGATAAGTGCTGCATGATCGTAACTCTTGACATTGGGCAACAAATGCGTCTGGGCGAACGAGCCCGCGCCAATGAACCCGATTTTGACCTCCGCCGGGTTGCGATGGTTTAGTGATAGAATAACCCTGCGCTGAACTTCTCGCTCTGGATGATATTTCAACACGATTCCTAGAAACGGCTCGGTCTTTTTCATGATCAAATCGTACGCTCTCAATGCCTCATCGAAATCGAATTGATGCGTGGTGAGATGCTCCACATTAACTTTTCCTTGCGCCAGAAATTGCAAGAACGCCTGCATATTCCGCTGCTCGGTCCAACGGACATAAGCGTAGGGATAGTCGACCCCCTTTTGCTCGTATTCAGGATCGTAGCGGCCGGGACCGTAGGAACAGGACATGCGCAGGTCTAACTCTTTCTTGAAATAATTCTCCCGTGAAAATCCAGTCGGCACCGCGCCCACGATAATGACCTTCCCCTTTTTCCGTGCTAATCGCCCTGCCAATTCAATCGGATCGAGACTATTCGTGCCAGCCGTGATAATGACAGCATCTACGCCCTGTCCAGAAGTCTTTTCAACAATCCAGGACTCCAATACTCCATCACTCCGCTGGAACGCTGCATCCGCCCCACTCAATTTCGCCCGCTCCACAGCCCAGGGATCGATGTCAATACCGAACACCTGCACTCCGCTGGCTTTCAGCATTTGAACCGTCAATTGGCCCAACAATCCCAACCC
>JAPDQM010000025.1:0-43321 GCA_034505795.1 Candidatus Zhuqueibacterota bacterium | reverse complement strand
AGAGACATCGCTAATGCAGATTGCCGGGCGGGCAGCCCGAAATGTCGGCGGCAAAGTGATTTTTTACGCCGACCAAATCACCAAATCGATGCAGAAAACCATCGATGAGACGAATCGTCGGCGCAAGATTCAACAACAATATAACGAGGAGCATGGCATCACCCCCACCACCATTTACAAATCCATCGAAGACGTCATGCGGGCAACGGTGGTAGCCGATGAGAAGGTAGAAAAATGGGGCTCCCGTCGCCAAAAGAAACGTGACGCCCATGAGAAGAAATTGTCACAATGGGAACGCGAGGAGCTGATTCAGCAGTATGAACAGGAGATGTTGGCCGCGGCGAAGAACCTGGAATTCGAGCGAGCCGCGGAATTGCGTGATGAGATTGAATGGCTGAAGAGCCACTGATCGTTTGGGGTGATGGATTAGCTTTATCCAACGTGCCTATATTAGAATTGCTACTCACGCCAATTCTAGCCAATTATACAATGCAGAGAATTGGCGTAATTCGGCCAATTCGCGTAATTGGCGGTCAAAAATTGAAACGCGAATTATGGCAAATTCACCTAATGACGCGAAACAGTGGGTTAGCGCAAATCGACCAATTCGCGTCATTCGCAGTTAACCATACTCACGATAAACTAAAATTATCCGATACACCAGAATCAGCGAGCTGACTATGAAAATATTAGTTATCGGAAGCGGCGGCCGGGAGCACACCCTGGTGTGGAAAATTGCCCAGAGTCCGCTGGTCAAAAAAATCTACTGTGCGCCGGGCAACGGCGGCATTCGCCAACTGGCAGAGTGCGTACCCATTTCCGAGAAAGAGATTGATCGACTCGTTAAATTTGCCGATGAGCAGCAGATCGATCTGACCGTGGTGGGGCCGGAATTGCCATTAGCGATGGGGATTGTCGATGAGTTTCAGAAACAGGGGTTGAAGATTTTTGGCCCCACCCGCAAAGCAGCCGAACTGGAAAGCAGCAAGGCGTACGCAAAATTTGTGATGCAAAAATATGGCATTCCAACGGCAACATCGACAATTTTCGATAGATATGATGCAGCGAAAAAATATGTTGAGGCGCACGAATTGCCTCTAGTGGTCAAAGCCGACGGACTGGCCGCAGGCAAGGGCGCATTGGTTTGCACCACGCTGGAAGAGGCTCAAGATGCGCTGCACAAAATTATGGTTCAGCAAATCTTTGGTGATGCCGGTAAAAAAGTGATCATCGAAGAGTTTTTGAAAGGGCAGGAAGCTTCCGTGCTGGCGTTTACCGACGGTGTGCATGTTCTTCCGCTGGTGCCAGCGCAGGACCACAAGCGGATTTTCGATGGCGACGAAGGCCCAAATACTGGAGGCATGGGGGCTTATGCGCCAGCGGCGTTGGTTCATGAAAAAATGCTGGCAACCATTCAACAAAAAATCTTGGAGCCAGCCATCAAAGGCATGGCCCTGGAGGATCGTCCCTATCGCGGGGTGCTATATGCCGGTCTGATGATCACGCGACAGGGGCCGAAGGTCATTGAATTCAATTGTCGCTTCGGCGATCCTGAAACCCAAGTGATTTTGCCGCTGCTAAAAACTGACATTGTACCGCTGCTGTTGGCTTGCAGCGATGGCAAGCTTGATCATACGACCATCGAGCATTTGCCCCAATTTGCAGTGTGTGTGGTGATGGCATCCGGCGGGTATCCTGGCAGCTACGAGACCGGCAAGCGGATCATCGGATTGGATCGTCCATTCGAGGGGGGAGTACTGATATTTCATTCGGGGACCCGATATGTTGATGGCCAATATCTGACGGCAGGGGGCCGGGTGCTGGGCATTACTGCGGTGGCCAAAACGATCCGCGAGGCCATCAAGCAGGCCTATCGCGCCGTCGGCAAAATCGCCTTCGATGGGGCCTATTATCGCAAAGACATCGGCTACAAAGCATTATAATTCAGATACAGAACAACAACCGGGAACGACAACGAACGAAGGAGAAGGTTTTATGAAAATTTTAGTCACGGGCGGAGCTGGCTTCATTGGATCGCATGTTGCCGATGCTTACATCGAGCTGGGGCACGAGGTGGTCATTGTCGATAATTTATCCATGGGCAATATGAACAATGTCAATCCGCGCGCCCGATTTTATAAAATGAATATTCAAGATCCTGAAATTTTTGATCTCTTTGCAACCGAAAAGTTTGATGTGGTCAATCATCACGCCGCGCAAATGGATGTGCGCCTGTCCGTTGCCAATCCCATTTTTGATGCCACCAACAATATTATTGGCACGATCAATTTGTTGCAGGCGGCAGTGAAAAACAAGGTGCCGAAATTCATCTTTATTTCCAGTGGTGGTGCGATCTATGGCGAACAGGATTATTTTCCAGCGGATGAGGAACATCCCACCAGGCCTCTGTCGCCATACGGTATCACCAAATTGACCGGGGAAAAATATCTCTATTTCTACCATCATGTGTACGGCCTGAACTATGTGATCTTGAGATATGCCAATATCTACGGCCCACGCCAGAATCCGAAGGGCGAGGCCGGCGTGATTGCTATTTTCACCAGCAAGCTGCTCACCGGCCAGCAACCGATTATCAACGGCGAAGGGACTCAGACGCGGGACTACGTCTATGTGGGCGATGTGGTCGCGGCCAATGTCAAGGCGCTGAATTTTCAGGGGAATGATTATTTCAATATTGGGACGGGTGTGGAAACAACTGTCAATGAACTTTTCAGGCGCTTGAATCATTTAATCAATGCGCAGGCGCAGGAAGTTCACGGGCCAGCGCAACCGGGCGAGCAATTGCGGAGCGTACTGAATCACGCCAAAGCCCAGCGGTTGCTGAATTGGTCGCCAAAAGTGAGTCTTGATCAGGGGCTTCTAAAAACAATTGAATTTTTCAAGCAATATCATCAGCAACCCAGTTAGGCAGAGCGGGGCGGTCCAGCGCGACATAAGGCTGATTTGCGCAACTGTCACTGGCCATCGCCGGCCTGCGGTTGCTTTCAAGCTGCGCTTTGCCTGGATGGACAGCATGCGCTGATGCAACACCAATTTGATGCGGTCAATTGGGAGTAGAAATACTGGCGTTAAAGTTGCCAGTCTCCTGGAATCAACGAAATAGAATTGCCGATGCCTTATCAGCGGCAATTGACAGATAGAGATAGTGAATATGGCGACAACAACCCATCATCTATTAAAGCCGGTAGATGACTTCGAGAAATTTCAGCGAGAGTCGGGCTTGCTGGGGCAATCCCTGGCGATTCGACAGATATTCGAAACCATCGAACAGGTAGCTCCCAGTGATATTGCAGTGCTAATTGTCGGTGAGAGTGGTACGGGCAAGGAACTGGTCGCCCGTGCCATTCATCAGCGCAGTCGACGCCGGGACCAGCCGCTTATCATTGTCAATTGCGGTGCCATCCCCGAAGGCATCATCGAATCGGAGTTGTTCGGTCATGAAAAGGGAGCATTTACCGGTGCAGTTGGTTTTCGTAAGGGATTTTTCGAAATGGCCGATGGCGGCACCATTTTTCTGGATGAAATTGGCGAGATGCCGCTAAATGCCCAGGTTAAAATTTTACGGGTGCTGGAAGGCAAGGAATTTACGCGCGTGGGCAGTGCTTCGCCCAAACAGGTCAATGTCCGCATCATTGCGGCTACCAATCGCGAATTGGATCAGGAAGTGCGCAACGGCACATTTCGACAGGACCTTTATTTTCGGCTACACGCCATCACCATCCAGGTGCCGCCGCTGCGAACTCGCAAAGAGGATATTCCGATGCTGGCCAGGGAATTTGCCACCAAATTCGCTCTGGAAAATCATATCGATTTTGAAGGTTTCGATGAGTCGGCTTTTACCATCATGAAAAATTATCATTGGCCCGGGAATGTCCGAGAGTTAAAGAATTTGATCGAAAGCCTGATCATACTCGAAAAAGGCCATCGCATCGATGAACAGATTATGCTGAAGCATCTGACAGGTCTCAGCCCGGAGCTCCGCCATCTGCCCATGCCTGTGAATCGAGCCCCAGAACAGGTAGAACGGGAATTCATTTATCGAGCGCTGTTAGATTTAAAGACCGAAATAGCACAACTGCGAGAACTGATTTTGACTCGATTTTTCCCACCGCGGCGTTTGAAGAGCTGGGTGGCTGAAGATTCTGTCCTCGTTCCGCAGGACACAGGGGAAATCATCTACGACGAATCCGTTGTGGAACCCCGCTCGTCGGTAACGCTGGAAGAGATGGAAAAAAAATTGATCGAAGAAACCCTGGCCCGATTCGATGGCAATAAGCGAAAAGCGGCTCGCAGCTTGAAAATCAGCGAACGAACCCTGTATCGAAAAATCAAGGAATATAACCTTCCATTCTAAAATATGAAGCGGAACCTGCACATAATTTTGTTCGTCATCATCGCGTGTATCGGTGTTCATTGCGGCTACTACTCCTTTTCTGGATCTTCTCTGCCACCCCATATCCGGACGCTGGCCATTCCAGTATTTGAAAATAAAACCACCGAATTCGGTGTTCCCGAGGACATTACCGATGCGCTGATCAATGAATTTACCCGGGATAACTCCCTTAAAATTGTCGATCAGCGCACGGCCGATTCGATCATCAACGGAACCATTTTGAGCATTCGAGAACAAGCCGGTGCCTACAATGTGACCGAGCAGGTCAAAGAGATCAAGGTCTTTGTCTCGGTTCAGGCGAAATTTGAAGATATTAAAAAGAGCAAGGTCTTGTGGGAAGAGCAGCTCACTCAATGGGGTACTTATCGCCCTGATGACCCAACAGCCGGCAATACCACTCGCCAGGAGGCCATTCGGGAAGCAATAACCAAAATTGTTGCGGATATTTTTAATAAAACGATCTCTGGCTGGTAAATTTTCACGCTGAAGTTGCTTTTATTATCAAAAAGATGTTGCCCTTTTTGATAAAAAATGTTATTTTATTGTGTATTGAATTGATATAGTCGAGATAAGTAAGAAGCTGAACGCGGCTGAATCGAGTAGTTGATATTTCGCATTCCCAAATAATCCAGGACGCGGTGCTCATTTAGGCCGCTGCAATCAGTCTTTGCGCCATCATGTTGTTGAATTCAATGGTTCAACAAGGAGTTTACTGTCATGCAAAAATCGCTCAAAGATGAGATCAAATTCTTAGAAGGTAAATTGGAGAAGGATCCGAACTCCATTTTGTTCGCCCGATTGGCGGATGCCTACCTTCAAGCCGATCGCGTGGATGAGGCGATCGAATTATGCGAGAATAGCATCAAAAAGCATCCCTTCTACGTGACCGGACATTATATCCTCGGCAAATGCTATTTAAAGAAAAAGCTATTCGATCAAGCAGAACGAGAGCTCAAGCGGGTGCTTTTATTCGATCCCAAACATCTCGCAGCACATCGAGATTATGGCGAATTGATGGCGCAGATCGGCTGGAACAATAGCTGCGAAACGAGCTACCAGGAGATACTGGCGATCGATCCATTGAATGACAATGCCCGACGACGGCTGGCAGAATTGCGCCAACAAGCGTTACCCAATCGAGAACACGTGCCTATCGAAGAAAAAGAGCGAACCATAAAAGAGGTTGAGGAAATTGCCGATAGCGGGCTTGGCGGCGTTCCGCCGGTTATTGAGGAGGAGCCTATCACCCCTGAAACTATCGACGAAGCTGATTTTCCGATTCCTCCCAAAACCAGGGAATATTTCACCGAGATCGATGACCAGTTTGAAGAAGAACAGGCAAATCTCGATTTACTGGAAGACATATTTCGCAATGACGCGACTACCGATCTGATACTGGAACGCGATGCTTCGGAACCAGTTCCCCCATCGAAACCACCGCAGTTTGAGGAGAAATTTGATATCATCGAACCCTCATTTGGGATGCCGGGAACTTCTCCGCAAGACCTCAGCGATGAAATGGGCATGGAGGAGTTTGATGGTTTTGATGAAGGGGAATTGCATGAACTATTAGCAGAGGAAAAACCGACCATCGAACCGCCTGCTGCGCCAGAATTCCCCAGACGACCCGTTTCGCCGCCAGAAAAATCGCCGGTACCGCCTCCTCCAAAAGCTGACAGCCATCCAGACGCGGAAGCGGATCAACGCAAAAAGGAAAAGATTGTCACGCCTACGTTGGGAGAAATCTATGCCGCACAGCAACAATATGCCAAGGCCATCGGCGTTTATGAGATTTTGCGGAAAAAAGATCCCAACAATGAAATATATAAAAAGAAAATCGAATATCTTCAGAAGAAATTGGAGGAATCCCAATCTCGTTCTTGACCCGATTTACTCAAAAGCAAAACTGCTCCCACATGTGCGGTTGGCGGAAAAACAATCGCCTTCGATTTACTGCCAGACAGCGAATAGTTGCCAGCAAGCGGTGGCCGACACGCTGCCGCTTCACCTGATCGCGATCCGCTGATGCACAACTCATCAGCCGAAAGGCCATCCTTCCATTAAAAATTATATTGTGTAGGAATAAAAGACATGAATGCCATACTTCTTGAAATTCTGTTAATCATCATTTTGATCCTCGCCAACGGTTTATTTGCCATGTCAGAGATGGCCATCGTCTCCTCGCGCAAGATACGCCTGCAACAACGAGCAGATGAGGGAGATGCCGGCGCCCGGTCAGCCTTGCAATTACTCCAGGCGCCCAATCAATTTCTTTCCACCATTCAAATCGGCATTACCATGATCGGCATTTTGGCTGGCGCGATCGGTGGAACCACTATTGCCCGAAAATTAGCTGCGGTGCTCAGCCAAATCGATTTTCTCGCTTCGTATAGCCAGGCTATCGCAGTCGGAATTGTTGTGGTTATCATCACCTTTATGTCGGTGGTGATCGGCGAATTAGCCCCGAAGCGATTGGCATTAAGCCACGCTGAGCGCATTGCCGCCATTGCTGCACCGCTAATGCATTTTCTATCTCGAATTGCCGCGCCTTTCGTGCGAGCACTGGGTTTCTCCACCGACGTCGTGCTGCGCCTGTTCGGCTTTCGGTCATCTTCGGAGCTACCGGTTACCGAGGAAGAAGTCAAAATCATGATCGAACAGGGAACCCAGGTGGGCGTATTCGAGCGCAGCGAGCAGGAATTGATCGAGCGAGTGCTGAGACTGGATGATCGGCCGGTGGAAACGCTGATGACGCCTCGCCCCGACGTGACCTGGATCGACATGAATCAGCCTTTCGATGACCTCTGCAATACCATTATCCAGAGCGGCTTCGCCACGTTTCCAGTGGCTGAGGGCGATCTGGATCATATCATCGGGCTGGTGTTGGCCAAAGACCTGTTAGCGCAGAGCCTGGTCAATAAAAAAATCGACGTCAAACTGGTCACGTATCCCGCACTGTTTGTGCCGGAGAGCATGTCGGCATTGGAAACGCTGGAGCGGCTCAAAGAGAGCCACGCCCATACCGCGCTGGTAATCGATGAGTATGGCGTGTTTCAAGGTCTGGTCACCATCAACGACATTTTGGAAGCCATTGTGGGTGAAATTCCCGCCTGGCGCAGCAGTCACGAACCAGAAACAATTCGGCGCGAAGATGGTTCCTATCTGATGGATGGCAAGCTACTGATCGAAGACTTAAAAGAACAACTGGGCATTGAGAACCTGCCGGAAGAAGATGAGGGTTTCTACCAGACACTGGGCGGAATGGTGATGAGTTATATGAAGCGAGTACCAACTTCCGGCGATCATTTTGACTGGGCGGGCTGGCGATTCGAGGTGGTTGATATGGACGATCGTCGGGTCGATAAAGTATTGGTCATGCCGCTCAAATCGCTGGCTCCTGACAAGCAGCCTAAACCGATCGGGTGATATATGCGCATATTGGCATTTCGAGGCAGCCCGCGGCCCAAAGGCAATTCATCAGCCATGTTAGAGGAATTTCTTCGGGGGGCGCAAGATGGCGACGCGCAGATTGAAAACATCGCGGTTCAAAACATCCATCTGCAATACTGCACCGGCTGTTTGAAATGCAATTTACTCCAACGCTGCGCCATCCGGAATGACGATTGGCAACAATTGAGCCAGCAGATTCTTGCTGCCGATGTGCTGGTATTCGCCTCGCCTATTTACTTCCACCATTTTCCGGCGCCAGTAAAAAAAATATTGGATCGTTTCCGCTCCTTCATGCAAGTGCAGATTACGGAATATGGCCTAAAGCATACTCCATGGCAGGAATGGCGCAAGCATTTTGTTTTGCTGCTCGCCCTGGGTTCGCCTCTCCCGGATGATGCCCAACCGATTATCGATCTGTTCAATTTTATGATTGAGGTTCTGGGGTCTGAGAACAAACTATCTGTAATCATCGGCACACGACTCGCCGTGGCCAATCAGGTGCGGCTGTCGCTAGAGGAACTGCAATTGCTTTATACAAAGCTGAAATTACCAGCCGCATTGGCCATGCCAGATTATCGACAGAATCAAACTACGCTGGCGAATTGTTACCGTCTCGGCCAAATCATTGCTCTGCGTGACTAAAAATTTTAAAAAAAACAGTTGCATTTTTTCAAAAAAAGATGTATGTTAATTTCCGTGATTCGCCTAATAATGTTTTCCTGCATGATAGGAATTCCTAATTTTGAAAGGGTGTTTCATGGATACGGCAAAATTAGATGAAATTATTCAGGAATGTGGCGTCCATCGTTCCAACGTCATTCCGATCCTTCAAGGTATCCAGGCCTACTACAACTATTTACCCGAAGAAGCGCTACAATATCTTTCCAAAAAGTTAAATGTTTCGTTAATTGATCTCTATAGCATTGCCTCCTTTTACAAAGCATTCAGCCTGACTCCCCGCGGCAAACATCTCATCAGTGTTTGTTTGGGCACGGCCTGTCATGTGCGCGGCGGCTTGCCAATTTTAGAAGAAGTCGAGCGCCGCCTCGACATCAAAGCCGGTGACAATACCAAAGATAATTTGTTTTCCCTACGAACCGTAAACTGCCTTGGTGCCTGTGCGCTCGGACCGATTGTGGTGGTCGATGAGGATTATCATGGGAATACGACCATTCAAAAAGTCAATGAAATACTTGGCAAATATGGTTATGTGGCACCAGCTCCAAGGGAACCCGGAACAAAGTGAAAACAAGTTGTTCCAGATGAGAAATAGACAAAATATCAATTTTCCATTTAAATATAAAGGAGCAAAAGATGCCGAAACTCACGATCGAAGATTTGAAAAAAATCCGCGAGAAAGCGTTGGGAACGGTCAATCTTCGGGAAGGCGTCGGCCGGGCTAAGGTAACGGTGCACATGGGAACCTGTGGTATTGCCTCTGGCGCCAGAGAGATTATGGATGCTTTGATGACTGAAATTACCGCTAAAGATATAAAAGATGTGATTGTGACCACCTCTGGCTGTGCTGGTTTGTGCAGCCGTGAGCCAATGGCGACGGTCGAGCTGTTGGGCAAACCTCCAGTAAAATATGTTGACCTGACTCGCGATAAAATCAAAACGATTTTTGAAGAGCATATTATGGGCGGCAATATTGTGACGAAATATGCCCTGGCAATTGGCAGTGAAAGAACCTTTTGATTTCGGATTTTAGATATCGGAATTTGTATCACGACAAAGCCATATTTAATTTCTACAAAGCAAAATCATTATATGAGGGTTAAAAATATTTTGACCGCAAATTTCGCGAATTAATAATTAGCGAAATTTGTTTAATTCGCGGAATTAGCGGTTGAAATTATCTTCAAAGAATCAAGGAGATGAACTTGAAACAGTATCGAGCGCATCTATTGGTCTGCGCTGGAACGGGGTGTGTCTCGAATCGTTCCTTTGAACTCAAGAATGCGCTGATCAATGAACTGAAAAAGCAGCGGCTGGATGACGAAATACAGGTGGTGACCACTGGTTGTAACGGGTTTTGTGAGCGTGGGCCCATTGTGGTTGTCCAGCCGGAGAATATTTTTTATCAACAGCTAAAAGTGACGGACATTCCTTATCTGGTGGAGGAACACTTCTTGAAGGGCCGACCGGTGAAGAAATTCATGTACACGCCGCCGAAGGAAAAAACACCGGTTCCCAAAATGGATGAAATCCCATTCTTCAATCGACAGCGATTGATCGTGCTGAAAAATCGAGGGCGGATCGATCCCGAAAAAATTGAAGAATATATCGCTTTTGGTGGTTATGAAGGGTTATCGAAAGCGTTGACCGAGATGGCTCCGGATCAGATTATCGCTGAAATAAAGGCGGCTGGTTTGCGCGGCAGAGGCGGGGCTGGTTTTCCCACTGGTGCTAAATGGGAATTATGTCGCAAAGCATCTGGCAACGGCAAATATGTTGTATGCAATGCCGATGAAGGCGACCCTGGTGCATTTATGGATCGCAGTATTCTGGAAGCTGATCCGCATGCGGTGTTGGAAGGCATGATTATTGGCGCCTATGCCATCGGCTCTCAGGAAGGGTACATCTATGTTCGAGATGAATATCCATTGGCCGTTAAGCGCCTTCATATTGCCATCAAGCAGGCGGAAGAATATGGGCTATTAGGCGAAAATATTTTAGGCACGGGGTTTAATTTTAAAATTAAAATCGTCCGTGGGGCTGGTGCTTTTGTGTGTGGCGAAGAGTCTGCCTTAATTGCTTCGATCGAGGGCAAGATCGGGCGGCCGCGACAGCGTCCACCTTATCCCGTTCAAAAAGGACTGTGGAACAAGCCCACCACCATCAATAATGTCGAAACCTGGGCCAATGTCCCGAATATTATTACGAAAGGGGCAGCCTGGTTTTCTTCTTTGGGTACAGAAAAAAGCAAGGGGACGAAAATCTTTTCTTTAGTCGGCAAGGTCAAAAACACTGGTCTGGTCGAGGTACCAATGGGGATTACCATGCGCGAAGTTATTTTCGATATTGGCGGCGGAATTCCTAATGATAAAAAGTTTAAAGCCGTCCAGATCGGCGGACCTTCGGGCGGCTGCCTTCCCGAAAAATTGCTGGATTTGCCTATTGATTATGAAGAGCTGGTGAAAAATGGCGCTATGATGGGTTCGGGTGGCTTGATCGTTATGGATGAAGACACCTGCATGGTCGACATCGCCAAATATTTTATCAAATTCTTATTTGAAGAATCATGTGGCAAATGTTGGACCTGCCGTGAAGGTCTGCGCCGCATGTTAGAGTTGCTGACTGATATTACAGAAGGTCGGGCGACTGAAGAGGCGTTGGTAACTCTGAAAGACTTAGCTGAGATGACTAAAGAAGCCTCGATGTGTGGCCTGGGGCAAACGGCAGCCAATCCAGTATTAACCACCCTGAGATATTTTGAAAAAGAGTATATCCTCCATACTCGATACAAACGCTGCCCGGCCAAGGTCTGCAAGTCGTTAATTCATTTTTATGTCATTCCCGAACGGTGTACTGGTTGTCAACGCTGCGTGAAAGCCTGCCCCACCGGCGCCATCAGTGGGCCTCGTTCCGATCCGCATAGCATCGATCAATCCAAATGTATTAAATGTCGTGCCTGTTATGAAATTTGTAAATTTAACGCCATCGAAGATGTCATCGTCGATGCCATCATGATAAAATGACGAGGTAAGCTATGATAACGCTCAAAATGAATGGGTTGGAAATGCAGGTGGAAGAGGGGCTAACGCTATTGGAAGTAGCGCAGTTTTACGGCTTTCCCATTCCGACTCTCTGCCATCACGAAGGCTTAAGCAATTGGGGTGGTTGTCGGCTGTGTATCGTGGAACTCAAGGAAGGGACGCGGTCTCGAATCGTCACCTCCTGTACCTATCCAGCCCAGGATGGTTTGAACGTTCACACCAATTCGGAAAAAGTTCTCCGCATTCGCAAGACTATTATCGAAACGATGCTGGCTACGGTGCCATCTTCAAAAGTGGTGCAGGATCTGGCCTCCAAATATGGTGTGCATCGGGTTCGCGTCAAAGTCGAGCACAAAGATTGTCTGCTTTGTGGCCTTTGCACCCGCATGTGCATCGAACAAATGGATGGCGCGGCCATTGCTCTGGTCGGTCGAGGCGATGGCTTGAAGATCACTACTCCCTTTAATAAGAAATCCGAGACCTGCCGATTATGTGGCGGATGCATATATGTCTGCCCCGCCTGTCAAACTCGCTGTCTGGGGCCTTATGTCGAAGAGAGTGGTGCGATCTGCAATGCCTGCGCCAATCTCGAGCCGCCGTGCGTCGATTATTTCGATGATCAGATGTGTTACATGGATCCGTGCGTGGCGTGTGAGAAGGATGCCCGGCGCAAGCCGAAGAAGGGGAAGGAAGTGGTTGTTCAGTGAACAGTAATCAGTAATCAGTAATCAGTGAGCAGTTAGCGGTGGTCGGATGGCAGGAATGGGTTTGAATGCTACTTAGTACATCATTTCATAATTTTTTGTAAGGCTAAAAACGGTTTACACCGCAATCTCGTTCTGCTGAAATATTCAAAATGAGAAGGAAGCAATCTCGTTTAATGCGATTTGATTTATGATCGCTGTAGGTAATGAAAGTTCGGTTTAACGATCCAAAGCCATAAGACCTTATTAACCTTGGTAGCTTGTTATGATCCACCGATGCTAAACTTTATTCGCTTATTTTTCTGTTGAGTGATATTCCTCCTAAGGTAATAAGGTTCGTGCCTGCCAGGATCGGGCTTGTTACTAAGGTGAATAAGGTTTTTATCAGCCAGGTGGATGCTTTAACCCATATTGACCTTGGTATGTTGATAGTTGAATGTTTTCGAAGCTTACAGAGATTTTTGAGATGGTGCCCTTAGTCAGATTAAAAGACGATGCGTCATAGCGAACGTAGCGAAGCGAAGAGAGGAACACCGTTCGCCACAGTTGACGGACGGATCGAAATGACACGCATAATTGAATGAAGATAATCTGACTGAGCCGTATGAAAAGATTAGAAAAAATGGATCAGCAACTTAAATAAACTTAAGGAGAGTGGCAATGCCTTCGTTAACGAAAATCAATCGATCTGCGGCAACCTTGACCAAAAATAGAACTGAAGATTCTATTGTTCCGCCCAGCGGAATGTGCGTCACCTGCGTGGATGGCTGCATTGGGATGTGTGAAATTGGCAAATCGGCCTATCGGGGACATGAGGTGATATATCCCCAGCCCTTCGGAATTATCACTACGGCTTCGGAGAAGGAATATCCAGTGGATTATTCCCATTTCACTATTTTAGGGACAATTATCGGCGCACATGGCATTGAAGCGGATAGCGACAAAGCCATTTTTCCGAATGTCAAATTGGAGCAACACATCAATGGCCTTAAATTCAAGTTACCAATCATGATTCCAGGCCTGGGATCAACCAATGTGGCGCTTAATAACTGGGAAGGCCTGGCCATCGGCTCGGCCCTGGCGGGGACAGGCTTGACCATTGGCGAAAACGTCGTCGGCATGGATGTCGAATCTGAGATCGTCAACGGCAAGGTGAAACGATCGCCAGAACTTGAACGTCGCGTGAAAATGTATCAGAAATGGCAGCGGGATGGTTATGGTGTGATCGTATTGCAAGCCAATGTCGAAGACACCCGATTAGGTGTCCAGGAATACGGTATTCGGGAATTGGGCGTGAAAGCGGTCGAATTAAAGTGGGGACAGGGCGCCAAAGATATCGGCGGTGAGGTGAAAATCAAAAATTTAGTGAAAGCCCAATTATTGAAAAAACGCGGCTACATCGTGCTGCCCGATCCGCTGGATGAAAAGGTGATCAAGGCCTTCGAGGCAGGCGCCTTCAAAGAATTTGAACGCCACTCCCGAGTGGGCATGGTTACCGAAGAAAGCTTTTTGCAACGGGTGCAGGAGTTGCGTGATGCTGGCGCCAAATACGTTTTTCTGAAAACGGGTGCCTATCGACCGGCAGACCTGGCACGAGCGGTTAAGTTTGCTTCCAAAGCGAGAATCGACTTGTTGACCGTCGATGGCGCTGGCGGTGGTACGGGCATGAGCCCCTGGCGCATGATGAACGAGTGGGGTGTTCCCGCC
Source organism: Candidatus Zhuqueibacterota bacterium (assembly GCA_034505795.1). Lineage (GTDB taxonomy): Bacteria > Zhuqueibacterota > Zhuqueibacteria > Thermofontimicrobiales > Thermofontimicrobiaceae > Thermofontimicrobium_A. The sequence goes on along the minus strand of JAPDQM010000025.1, from coordinate 29,327 downwards.
GTGGAACTGCATTCACTGCTGTATCAATACGTGGATCGATTGGCGAAGAAGGGAGAATATGTCCCCGCGATTGCTGTGGCCAGCGGCATTACCTTTGAAGATCAAATGTACAAGGCCCTGGCTCTGGGCGCACCGTATGTAAAGCTGTTGGGCATGGCCCGCGGTCCATTGGCGGCCGCCATGGTCGGCAAGACCATCGGCCGAACCATCAACGAAGGCATGATTCCGGTTTATGTGGAACGCTTCGGCTCGACGGTCGAAGAAATTTTTGTTACCGCTGTCGATCTCAAACACGAATTGGGCGCCGATACCTTCAAAGAAATCCCCACGGGCGCGCTGGGGCTCTATACCTACTTCGAGCGTTTAGCCCAGGGCTTGCGCCAATTAATGGCTGGCAACCGCAAGTTCACGTTGGATCACATCGAGCGAGACGACATTGCTTCGTTGACCAGAGAAGCGGCCGAGATCAGCGGTATTACCTACGTGATGGATGTGGATCAGGAAGAGGTGGAAAGGATTTTGGAGAGCTGAGCTGATTTTGCGTCACAAAATTACAGTGAACAATCGAAGCCCCATTGGAAGCGATGGGGCTTTTTTATTGGTACCATTTTATAAAACTGACCGGTCACTGCCAGTGACCGGTCAGTAGCAAAATCCCGTCCCAACTGACCGGTCGCTGCCAGCAACCGGTCAGTAATGCTGTTCCCTGGCAACCGGGCTGCTGCTAACAATCACAAAACCCCTTGCCTTTTGCACTTTTTCCTGTTAAATTCATTCTGGAATGGCTCCCTTCCACCATCTGATCGGAACCTGCACTTCGATTAACGCTCTTTCAACCTGAACCAGAATTGAACACCAGCGCCACATTTGAGCCAGCCATTGCCTGGGGGAGCTTACGTTCTTTCCATTCTAACAATCCAATGATTTAACTTGTGAACCAACCGAAAGGAGCACTATCATGAACCGATCAATTTGCGCACTGATCACTATTTTTTCATTGATCACTCTGTTTTCACTGCTCCCTGCCCAATGGGCTTTGTCCCAGGGCATCTGGAAAACGTATACCCGAGCCGATGGGTTGGCTGGGGATTCTGTGTATTGCATTAACCAGGACAAATTGGGCAATATGTGGCTTGGGACGTGGGCAGCGGGATTAAGTAAATTGGATACCAATGGCGTCTTTACAAATTACTGGAATAGCACTGATAGCCTTGTTTTCATCGATGATATTGAATTTGATAGCATGAATAATATCTGGATCTCTTACGACCAATGGTATGGCAAGACACGTTATGGTGCATATATAGTTCATTTTAATGATTCTATTACCATTTATTATGATGTTAATATAGGCATGGCTAGCCCAATTTGTCTGGGTCAGGATTCATTAGGTCAGATCTGGTGCGGCATGAGCGATTACGGTTTAGCCTGCTGGTTTGATGGCAGCCAGTGGCAGCCGTATGGCGTTATTGGCACAGGGGTTTATTCTGAGGTGAATGAAATCAAAACCGATCGGCGGGGAAAGCTGTATTTTGCCCATAGCTGGGGTCTTTCCACGCTGACAAATGTGATAATTTACTTACATTCACCAGTCTGGGACCTGGCGTTTGATAAGCAAAATCGGATCTGGCTTGCAACGAATTCGGATTGGTGGGGGCTGATGATGTTTGATGGAAGAAATTTCTATGCCCATACAACTGAGGAAGGGTTATTGTCGAATTATCTTATGGCGGTAGCTGTCGATTCCAACAATAATGTCTGGGTCAGCTATTCTAGCAAGCGGGGGGTTAGTAAATTTGATGGTGCCAAATTCGGTCATTTTAATCATAATGATGGATTAGCTGATGATTTAGTCTATAATATCTTTGTGGATAAATATGGCAATATCTGGTTTGCTACTTTGAAAGGTGTTTCTGTATTGCACGATACTACTAAGACAGATGTTGAATTCAAGAAGGATTTTTATCCTCCGAAAGCTTTTTCGCTGTTTTATAACTATCCCAACCCTTTTAATATGACCACATTGATTAAATACGATTTAATTTTTTTGGGCCAAATTGAATTGATAATTTATAACCTAGCTGGAGAGGAGGTGATTAAATTAATAAATGAGCATCAATCACCAGGCGCATATCAAGTGGTTTGGGATAGCAAAGATAACCACGGCAAGGAGGTGAGCAGCGGAATTTATATTGCGGTTTTAAAGTGTGGTAATTTAAAAAAATCCATTAAACTTAGTCTCATTCGATAACACGAAGGAGCCAATCATGAAAACAAAAATCAAATTCCTAAGCGTTATTTTGGGGGTATTGAACTTGTTTCTAATTTTTGGCTTTGCTCCCATTATTTACAGCCAGAACTATTTTGCCAGGGGCGTTTTCGGTTATGATGAACCCTTTCCTGGTCATCCTTTGAATGCTAATGAGCAAGGGCTAATCCTGGACACTCATGGCAATTTCATCTATGGCTTGATCGACACCTCACTGGTCGATGATTTCATTAGCTTTTGTAACAGTAATAATTTAAAAACCTGCATTGAAAAAGATCCCACCTCTGTGCCAGGCAGCGGGCCCTTTTATCCTTACCCTGGTGAACCTAAGAATATTTATCTCGACTACTATATCTGCCGTAATACAGCGTCAGACATTGATTGCACCCTGATTCGGCAATTGATCACTAATATCCATGATACTTATCCGAGTGAACCAGGCCTGGGAGCGATTTTGGTGGCGCATCAGGAACGAACCCATGAAGCGGATCATTGGCCTTATATCCAGTATGCCTGCTCTCTGATTCACGCTAATTATGGCGACAATGTTCGTTCACTGGTGATCGACAATGCTGGCGATTGGACACTTGCTAATCTGGAAAGCTTTTTCCGCACCGTTGATTCGTTGAATTGCTTTCAGCATGAATTCTACCCCTTTCATGTCGGTAGTCAGCTCAGCTATCCGCCGACTGATAGCACTATTTTTAATACCGACGCCTTTCAAATTAACCTGATCGATAATCAGCTCATTGATAGCTATAATTTGGTGAGACAGGCGCTGGTAAATAGCGGAAATAAATACACCCATTGGGAACTGATCTATCAAGCGCATCGGGAATGGGACAGAGCAAGCGCGCATTTCTGGCGTCGCCCTACTCAGGCGGAGCTCTGGTTGCAGGCGTTTCTGGCATTATCTCGTGGCGCCAAAGGGGTGCATGCCTATGTTTATCGAACAAATGATGTTTTTAGTTTAAGATCCTTTGGGTTAGTTGATAATGGCAGCACCAGGCAAAAAATCAATACGCCTGTTTATAACAGGCCTTACGATAATGTGGCGCAATTGAATGAGTATCTGGCTATATTGGGAGCAGCCATTTTAGATGATACGGTTCACACTGCTTTTACCTGGACGGGCACTCGCTACAAATATCTGAAAAGCATCACTGGCGATTCGACTGATGGGCCGTCACCGCCCAATACCCATCGGACAATCGAGGTGTGTATTTTCAAGCCCCGGCCCAATAACAATAATTACCAACGATTCATGCTGATCAACCGACGCTGCAATCGCGATAGCTTGGTTGGCGGTGTTCATCATTGGGTCAATGCCTTTCCGCAAAACATTGATGTTGCGTTAGCTGATTCGATGCCAACTGGAACGTATCAGATCAGAGACTTATATTCGAATGAGCATTATGTAACCAGCGATAAGATTTTCCGCCAGATCAAAATATTAGCTGGCAGGGGTAGAGTCTTTGAGTTAAAAAGACTGTTTGTCAATGCGACGGATATCCTATCCGATACAGTAAATATTTGTAGTAATATTACTGTGCCAACAGGCAAGACCTTGATCATCAACCCTGGCGCTACGGTCTTGTTCACCAATGGCACCAAATTGACTGCCAGCGGTAATCTCATTGCCAATGGCAGTTCCAGCCAGCATATTACATTCAGAAGTTACGGAACCACCCCTGGCAGTTGGCAATATATTCAGTATTCATCTGGCAGCAGCGGCTCGCTGCAGTATTGCGATATTTTGTATGCCACCAAAGGCATCTGGATTGCCAATGTTTCGCCCACCATCCAACATAACGTCATCCGATATTTTACTGAGCAAGGCATTTATATTTCCGGCGCCAGTGCGGCGCCCGATGTTCAGTACAACACGATTTCCAATGGGGGTGTTCAAGGGATTTATGTGATTCATTCACATCCCACTTATCTGCCAACGCTGCAGAATAATACCATTGGCACCGCTGGGGATGCGATGACTTATGGCTTTGAACGCTACAACGGCACCAGTGGGCTGGTGGTATCGTTTCAGAACAACACCATTCGCTACACCAGCAGCTCCGGTGCGGCCATTAAGGTGAGCTCAGCCACCGTCGAGATCGTCAACAACACCATCACCAATAATGCGGGTCATGGCATCTGGAACAAAGACAGCGGCCTGCCGGATATTCATGATAATGACATCAACGCCAATAGCAAAAACGGGATTTATGTCGAGCAGAGCTCGCCTACCAATATCAAATGGAACAACATTCAAGGCAATGGCCTCAGTGGTATCGTTTTTATGTCTACTTCCTCAGCCACCTATTTCAGCACGCTGCTGCAAAATAAATGGAACAACATTTACCATAACACCAAATACGAACTGAGCAACCTGAAAACGACTCCGCTCATGGCCGAGAACCAATTCTGGAATTTATTTACCTATGCGGAGATCGATTATGAGGTGAACGGGAATGTGGATTTTAACCCCTGGAAAACTACGGCCAATCCCAACGCTGGCCCCGGCGGCAGTCTCGGGAAAGAACTGGCTGAGGCACCAATACCTGCTGCGCCCGAGATATAGCCCACCGAATTTTCATTGGGCGCCAACTTTCCCAATCCCTTTAATCCCAAAACCATCATCCCATATGCGCTACCCGTCGCAGCACACGTCACTATCCACATCTTTAATCTCCTGGGCGAAGAAGTAGCGGTGCTATTGGATCAGCCCCAGAATGCAGGGTTTCACCGCGTAGTATGGAACGGCAAAAACAACACTGGCACTGTGGCAGCCAGCGGCATCTATTGCTATCGCATCGAAGCCAGGGCGATCACCGGTGAGACCTTTTGGGCCTTGCGCAAAATGATCCTGCTGCGTTAGGTCACGGAATAGCTTGAAAAATGAATTGACGTCTCGAAGTATGCTGTAACCCTTAAATTCAGATTCTCTCAAATTACCATAAACGAAATAATAATAAAGTTTACGTGATTCGCTTTTCAATTGGAGGTTAGCTATGAAAAAGACATTATTTCTGATCGCCCTTTTGTCACTGATCTGCCAGGGGGCGCTCGTGGCCGAAGTTTTGAAGATCACCGAGGTTAAAATTGCGTTAGTTGTCGATCCTGCAAGATCATCCAGCTATTGCATTCTGCTACAAGCGAATATACCGCCGCTCCCGGCCGAGACATTCAGCGATGGCATGGCGCAGACGTTGAACATCGACCATGCCGTTATCAAACTAACCGGCACGGTGGTGCAACTGCCGCTGGATCCGCCTTATCTGGAGGCAATTCTTCTGACCAGCTCCTGGAATCCAGCCAATGTTTCCTGGGACATCACCAATCGGGTCGACGAACGCTACCGCAGCAGTGACGTTTTTTTGCTATCAGCCAAAGGGCCGACAGAGTTCCGATTGGATGTCACGGAACTGGTGCGGGGGTGGATCGTGGCCGGCATGGCAAATAATGGCCTGGCGCTGCGCAATCTGCCCGATAACTTGCCTTCACTGTTGAATTCTTCAGTGGTGACGTTCGACCCGGCCGCGATGAAAGTGGCGCTGTTAATTTATTATACCTATAATCCAAAGTAAACTCTGGTTCCAGGTGGCCACTTTTCCAACTGACCGGTCACTGCGAGTGACCGGTCAGTGCCAGAATCCCATCCTCACTGACCGGTCGCTGCCAGCGACCGGTCAGTGGCAGCACTCCAAAGTGGGCCCTGCCCATACCAGCATATCCTCCCCCCCACTCCGATTGGTCAGCAGGGCACCGTTTTGCTACAACATTCCAGCTCTGAGCTCCACGCCTGAGGCTTTTGGGTGGATCCCCCCCTTCCAAAATAGCAACGTTGCAGCTTTTTGCTCCATCGTTGCGGCTTCGAACCCCTCGCGTGAAGTTCTTGGGTGGATCCCCCCACTAAAAAATAGCAAACTTGCAGCTTTTTACTCCATCGCTGCGGCTTTGAACCCCTCGCGTGAGGCTCCCGGGTGGGCCCCCCCACTAAAAAATACCCCCCTTGCAGCTTTTTGCTCCATCGTTGCGGCTCGGAACCCCTCGCCTGAGGTTTTTTGGCTGAGTCATTCTACAAAAAAATAGCCACAGTGCCCTTTGTTGTTTCACCAGTGATGCCGTGAAATTTTCACATGTCGCTGTCGGGTGAGATCGATATCCGAAATCAACGATCATTTGTCCGCAACATTCCATTGTTGCCGATTTCAGATCCAACATGAGCATTCGAGGGGTCTGAGGTTCGAGTTGGGCATCGAAAATTTGGGAGATCACTTCCAAAAGAAGAGTGGAATTTGTCGATCATTGCTACGAACGAAGGTATCCGGGCAGCGTTTGCTGTAAGATGTTAACGAATGCTTCGCTGTACGCGCAATGACCATGCTATCGCTACACTTGATAAAAATCGCGCTACTGGTCCCACGTGACCATCACCCGAAAACGGTGGTGGTCACGTTTTTGGGTGGGTTCAATAATCAGCAGGCAACCAGCTCGAAACGTTAACGCCGACCGAATATCTGCCATCCGGAAGCTTCAAGCACCTGACGAAAAACGACGGCCCGGTTTTAAAACGCTGCTCATTGCCCGGCCACGGCCCATCATTCTTTGGCTGGCGCAATGGTTTTTTCGAATCGAACCTTCAAATCATTGAAGATCGTTTTGGCGTCCGGAACATTCATCTTCGCGGCCTGCTTCACCGAATTGTAGAACGCCAGGCTGGCCACATACGCTTCACTCCCAGCCCGGGTAATGGTGTCATTCAGGTTTTCGTAAAGCGGCTCGATAGAGCGATAGATTTGCGTTAGATTCGCGACGGCTTGCAGATCGATTTTCAGCTCCTCGACATTCAAATAGGCGGGGGCAAATTGCGGTTTCATTGCGATATAATCCAGCACTTTGTTGACAAACGGCAGGGTCTTGTCGCTCATCTTCGGCAGTTCCCGACGCTGATCTGGCGTTAACGAGATGAGATACGGTCTCAGTGTCTGCTCAATGGTCGTGATCGCCTCCAGAATTTTGGTGAGATCGGCTGGCGCAATTTTGATGGATACGAGGTTTTCTGACATGGTGGCTTCTCCTTATCTGATGTTAATTGCAATGAAAAGTGATAACAAACTGGTGGTTAAATTTTACGATATATTAGAATGCAAAACGAATGCCAGAATTTATGACCGCTCGATCTTAGATCTTAGACCACAAAAAATAGCGAGTTCTGATTTAACCTCGTCCCTCATCCGGTGGCGTATGGGAAAATATATCAGAAGCCACTTGACCTTTTCTTTTTTTTGATTATATTAAAGCAGTAGCTAGAATATGAAAAGCAATCACTCCTAAACTATGGAGCTGACGACTGACGGATTAAACCTGCGAAACGCAACCGGGACCGGTAACTGACTATGGATAGAAGACCGCGCCGAACCAAATAGTTCTTGCCTGATCGTGATGAAACGACCGCTGATAGAAGAATAATTTGAAAACAAAAATCTGATTTTTGATAACTGGCCACGGAACCCGAATACGACGCTTTGACAATATTGCTGGGGGGAGAGGATCTGGTTTTTTTTATCTTAAAACGCTATTGATGAAAGGAGATACAATGGCTAGAAAATCATTGCTTTTCATCTTTTGCTTTGCCTTGATCAGCAATTGGGTTTTTGCCCAGGACTCAACCAAAGTAAATTGGGAGGAGTTTTATCCACTCCACATTGGGGATTTCTGGAAATACGAGATAAAATGGGTTGAAACGGGGAGAACTGAAGTTGAAACAAAAGAAGTTATAGCTGAAACAACCCTATCCAATTATCGAAGCTATAAAAAAATTGCTCGCTATTATCACGAAAGCAGATTATATAAATATGAACGTGTAGATAGCTTAGGAGATGTTTATAGTTACTATCCTGCAATAGACCAGGAAGTCCTGGTCTGGAGGCTTAGTATTGCCATTGGAGAGGGTTGGTGGACATTAGATAGTACTTCTTTCTTGAAGCTAACCGACAAAGGTTTTATGAATGCTTGGGGTGATTCGGTAATTTATCTGGATTTTAGGCAGTATTTTTTTCTTGGGGGTATATTTTGGGACAGCAGCTATGTGAGAATTGCTCAGCATTTCGGATTAATGTATAGCAGTCCGAGTGGATGTAGTGGAGCATCTGAAGAATTAGTTGGTGCAGGAATAAAGGGCAAGGTTTATGGTGATACATCAACTTTGGTAATAGGAGATAGAAAAAAAGAAAGAATACCGCCTAAATGCTTTATTCTATACCAAAACTATCCTAATCCTTTTAATAGCTCAACTCAGTTTCGATATGAATTATCGAAAGGAGGTGATGTCACACTACAGATTTTCAATCTAAAAGGGGAATTGGTGAAAACTTTGCCGAATCATAATCAAAAGCAAGGTGAACATAGCATTATCTGGAATGGTGATGATGAAATGGGGAAAAATATTGCTGCTGGTGTCTATCTCTGCCAAATGCAGTTTGCTGGTCAAACTCAAACAATAAAAATTATGATGATCAAGTAAATTGAATTCAAGGAAAATCGGAGGTATTCTCACCATGAAAAGTATCTTTTTATTTACTATGATTCTCTCAGTTAGTTTTTGTATTCTATTCGAAGTCCAAACTTTTTGCCAGGAGATCGCTGATGAAAGTTGCGGCTTGCCCGAAGAGTCGTCAATTGGCAAAGGCACAACTGCATATTCATGGCCCTATTATCCAAAAGATGCAACACTTAAGGCATTAGTTATTTTTGTAAAATTTAGAGACGACAATTTTGACCTTTCTCCGCACACTGACCTTTGGCCCCATGATTTAGCAGGTTTGCCGTCTTGGGCTCCGAACATCATTTCATCAAGTGTACTACCAAGTTATTCTAATCCCAGTATTAGTGGCTATTTTGATGAGATGTCAATGGGACAATTTCAACTGATCGGGGATGTCTATCCGCAACTTTATGTTCCTCCCAATGATCAAGACTACTATTTTACAAGTAATGGTCGTCATATTGGTTATTTGGTCGAGGAAATCCTGACCGCTATCGATCCAAATGTTAATTTTGCAAATTACGACAATCTGTCTCCTAACGGTTACACTGCCGATGGCATTGTTGATATGATTTTTATCTGTTTTAGATTTTTTGATACAGTAAATCTTGGTATTTATAGCAAAAAATGTTCGGGTATATGTGGCTTAACTGGAAATAAACAGGAATTTAGTGGTGGGAAAAAATACATCACCCTTGACGGCAAAAAAATATATGCTAATATACCAGACGGGACTATGTTAGCATCTGGAACACTACAACAGGAGGTACTCTGCCCCCATGCAATTGGTATTAATGTTCATGAGTATGGACATTGGCTTTTTGGTTTGGTGCATTATGAAAAGATTGGTTATTGGGGCCTTATGGATGGCAGCGCACCAGGACCCACATGCGCCTTTGAAAGAGCAAAGTTAGGTTGACTTACACCTACCCTTATCAGTTCCAACCAGATGAATGTCTGCTTACACGATGCCATTACAACAGGAGATGTTAAAAAAGTTGAGGTAACTCCTGGTTCAAGCGATTATTTTTTGACCGAGAATCGCTAACGACTCAGCTACTATGAAAGCGATTGGCTGCAATATAACGCCGGTCCTTTAAGAGTACCGGGTACAGGATTATTACTAACTCATGTCACCAGTACTTCGACTATAGATATTGAGTGTGCTGACAAAAAATGGGATTGGCAAAAAAGTGGATCAAATTATGTTTATCCATTTGTTAAACTTAATCCAAATCCTTTTACAGGATTAGATGAAATGGAATTAAGAAATGTTTCAACAACCAATGGAATAAAATCCCATCCCGATTTCAAAGGAGATGCAGATGATCCCTACAAATTGGGAAGCTACGTCATGTTCTCACCGTGGAGCAATCCTAATTCGAACTCTCCTGGTGGCTATGGATCTAAAAATTTCTCGGACAAGGCAATTATTTTAAAAAGCATGAATGGTAGTGATGCATATATTGATTTTCATACAACTTTGGCTAACAATATCTTTTCAGTATCCCCAGAAGCTACGGCTTTCAATTCTCAAAGGAAGTTATTAAGAACAAGCGATGGGAGATTGCACATGGTTTTCGAATCTGAAGGGGAAATTTTTTATCGTCGCACGCAGACCGATGGGACAACCTGGGAGAACTCAACATCAGTTTATCTTAGTAGCGGTAATTATAACAACAAATTCCCCTGCATCACTGGCACCAGCAGTAAGCAGTTTGTGGTGTGGCAGCGGTATAATACCAGCACCAGTAAATATGACACCTATTTCACCAAGAACACCGGCAGCGGATGGTCAGCTCCAGCAACTATCCCCAGACTCTCAGGCTTGACCAGCACAAACGATCCATTGCCCGTCGTTACCTATAAAGCACAGGGCGGTAATTATCGGTTACTGGTTTGTGTCAGCGGGATTTCCGGCAGCAATACCGGCATTCTTTACCAATATTCCGACTCACCGAATGAAGGCAGTTCCTGGTATCCTGGTTCCTACTATTATTTACCGTCCACCAATTCCACCCACAAAAATCCCAGCCTGTCCATGGGACCGACCACACCAGCCAGTACGGTTACGATCAGCTATGACAATGGCAGCAATGTCTATTATAATACTTATGCTACAAGTTGGGGCACAGCACAAAATATTTCCAGCGGTAGTGGCACATCCAATAATCGCTATGCCTCGGTGGAAGTGGATAGCAATGGCGGCAAGAATTTTGCCTGGCAGGGCTATTCGCCCGCGGTCATCGCTGATGTAATTATTCATCGCCGCGACACGGGTCCCTTCCAGATGTTTGAAACTGGCACCAGCGCCGCCCGACCTTCGATCACAGGTCATCAAAGCAGCTAACGTTCGCTGATTTTTTATGATAGCATTTCAAAATATGTGTATCGAGCCTATTACAATGGCAGCAGTTGGTCGGAGACCCAGGTGTCTTACCATGGCGCGCATCCGAACATTTCGGCCGGTACAACGACGGCAAAATACATCTGGACCGCTGGTTAGTCATCCCCATATAGCATTGCCATCGGCAGCGAGGTCTTGCCCACAGGCGGGATGTTCAAATTAGCGGCTGCCGATATTCCCATCGTTGAAGCAGAGCAAGAGAAGCCGATCCCCTTAATTTACCACCGCAGTGCGGTAGTGCAGGACACGAGCTTGGCAAGCCTGTTCTGGGCTGAAGTTGGGGAGATCGCTCTAACGACGCTCAAGGGTGATATGATTCCGATTGATTTTGTTGGGATTGATGCGGATAGTTTTCAAGCGACTACCCAAAATGTCTTCAGCTATTTAGAGACCTCACCTGTTAAGATTCCCGGTGATGTCAATACCTTATCCTGGCAACACCATCTGTATGGTGTCAAGCTAACGCCATTACAAGTGTCAGAGAATCTTTCAATCGGCGTCACCTATCAACTCATTGATGTAAGCGAGGCAAAAGTATTAGCAACATTAGCGCAAGCGAGGTTTAGCAATTCAGATGCTGAATTCCACATCACCGGCAGCGAAAGCGCTGACCTATCCGGCTATCAGGGTCGCGAAGTTAAATTACGCGTGCAATCGCAGGGGATCAATGATAAAGCAACCGGAATAGTAGCTGGCGTGGTGGAACTGTATCGCATCAATCGGTCCCAATTGGACAAGAAAAGCGCACCCAGAGAATACACGCAGCAGGCAGCTCGATGTCGATCCTACAAGTTGGAGCAAAACTATCCCAATCCCTTCAATCCTGACACTGAGATTCATTATGAATTGCCCGAAGCCTGTCATGTCACCCTGAAGATTTACAATCTGCTGGGACAGCAGATCAAAACCCTGGTTGACCATGACGCACCGGCCGGTTCTCATACGGTCCGCTGGGATGGCAAAGACCAACACGGACACAATTTAGCCAGTGGAATTTACCTGTACCGCCTCGAAGCCGGGTCGTATGTTGCCAGCAACAAGCTGGCGCTGGTTCGATAGCGATGGCATGATACACAAAAACTGACCGGTCACTGCCAGTGACCGGTCAGTAGCAAAATCCCGTCCCAACTGACCGGTCGCTGGCAGCGACCGGTCAGTAGTTTCGCTTCAGATTATTTCCGACTCATTCCTGCATATTCCTCTAATCAATCAATGCAAGAGATTCTGCAATTATAACGATGCTAATCGGCTATGGCAACTGTTTGTCATTTCAATCCGTCGCCTAGTTTAAGGAAATTGAAGCTATGCATTAACCATTAGTAAATTGCTTCGTCGTCGTCCACAGTTTACCCCGGGCAAATTATGATGGCACTTTTGCAAATAATATTCATTCAACATCAATCTATTGGAGACACATTACCAAAACCAGCAATCTCTATCGGCCTCGCTGGCTATCTTTCGATCCAAAATTTTCAACCTGTGGTCAGGTCACCTGGCTGTGGTCACCGCTGCTGTTTCGGTTAATTCTCCATCACGGCAGCATCATTTTTAAAATCTCGTCCAAAAATTTTCTTGATTATCTCATTTCGATTTATTATCATTGAAGGCCCTCCACGCGATGCGAATTTTATTCAGTGAGCGGTTAGCGTTAGCTTTCGGTTGGAATGAAAAATATGCCCATTTTTCAAATAAATGACTGAAGCTCACTAATGTTCATTTCTAATCAAAAAATATTAATTACAAGAACTGTTATCAATCGATTTTCACATGGTGATTGTTAGATGATGACGAACATGGTTCAAATCCACCAGAGTCAGCTTTTGCTCAACGGACAGGCAATCCCCCTGCTCAGCGGCGAAGTCCACTATTGGCGACTGCAGCCTTACTACTGGGAGCGATGTTTGCAGCGCGCCAATGAGCTGGGACTGAACATCGTGGCCAGCTATATCTGCTGGGAATTTCATGAACATGAAGCCGATAAGCTGGATTTTACCGGCGCCACAATTCCCGAGCGGAATTTGGTTGGATTTCTCGAATTATGCCGGGATATGGGTTTTAAAGTCATCATTCGACCCGGCCCTTATATTTATTCCGAATGGCCGCAAGCCGGCATTCCAGCGCGATTGGCCCGCTACTATCGCTTGCACCCTCTTTTCCTCCAGGCAGCCGAAAGCTATATCCGACAGGTCACGCAAATTTTGCGGCCTTTTTTCTATTCTAATGATGGTCCCATCATTCTGCTGCAAGCCGACAACGAGATCGATTCGTTCTCAATCTTTCATGGCGAGCAACTGGGCCTCTATGGCGGCGAAGGCTTGTTTCAGGAATTTTTGCGGGAGAAATATGGCACCATCGATCGACTCAATGATGCCTGGCGATCTTCGTTGAACGATTTTTCTGATGCCAGGGCAACCATCAAAGTTAAGGACCCAAATCCTGCTAACCAAGCTCGCTCGCTGGATTTCCGCCAATTCCATCATTGGTGCGCCCAAAAAATTGCCCGGTGGGTCGTAAACGCCTATCGTTCGGCTGGCGTGGATATTCCTATTTACCTCAATACAGTGCATCATTGTTATAGCCAGAACCTGCGGCAGATGGCGCAGGAATTTGGTCTGGTGGGCATAGACCTTTATCCTGCCAATGAATTTCATACCTCTGAAAATGAACACCTGAATTTTTTAAGAAACGTTAGCTATGCCAGCGCCGTTACCCAATTGCCATATATCCCGGAATTTCAATGCGGCATCTGGCACGGCTACCATTACCACACTCAGAATTTGACGGCCAACCATTATCGGCTGTCATGCCTGACCGCATTGATGGGCGGCATCGTGGGCTGGAACTGGTACATGCTGGTGGAACGGGACAACTGGTACTATTCACCCATTAATGCGCGAGGATTTATCCGGCCGGAACTGTTCGAACCCATGCGAAAGATTGCCTCTATGTTTCATGAATTCAATCCAGCCGAATTGCAAAAATTATCGGCCACGGCCATCACTGAGGATGAATGCCATTTTGGGGCTGAAGGCATGGGGCATCACAGTGGCGTAGCCAAAGCCGTTTATGAAGCCGGAATACCATTCAAAAGCTACGACCCGATCAAAGGCGATCCCGATTGCCGGCTGCTATTCTATGCCGGCCCCGATTGGCTGCCTCGCGCTCAGCAAGCGGGCTTGCGCCAGTATGTTGAAAACGGCGGAACATTGGTCTGCTTCAATTCTTTTCCACAATTCGATGAGACATTTCGACCTTTTTCAGCGTTGCCGTGGGTTGCGCCCGATGGCTCCACCTTCACGAAAAATTACGATTTGACTTTGGGCTTAACTTCCATTCAAATCAAGGATTCGCTATCGACCTTTGGAGCAGTGCCAGGAGCGCCAATTTATGCCCAGCAATCGAAGCAGCAGGTGGCAAATATTTACGCGGAAGAAAACCAATTGCTGGATAACCATGAGGCCGGCAGGTCATTCATCGTGGGCTATCAACTTGAGGTTGGCAAAGGCCAGCTTATTTTTCTTGGGATCGCACCAACGCCGGAGATTGTGGTGGCTATACATCAATTGACGTCAGTACCCATCTATTGCCAGGCCACCACGGCGAAAACGCTGGCGGCGCTGTTTCGAAAAAGCGAGCAGCAATACTATTTAATCGCCCTAAATCTCGGTGATGACGCCCGCTCGGTACAGGTTCGATTGGCGCCTGAAATTTTTGCTAACTCCTCCTGGCTTTGCACGGATCTCTTCTCGAAGGATAAAGAGACAGTATTTTTTTCTGAAACGCCGGTGCTGACTATTCCTGTAGGACGAAAGGATGGCACGGTTTGGCGACTCCGTTACGCCACAACGCCTGCCGATGCTTGAACCAATCGTAAAAGTATTGAATTTCCACTCAGGTAACGAGGAAGCTGACCATGAAAAAATTCAGTCAATCGCTCAAAGTTCGCTCTTATGAACTGGATGCTCAGGGGCATGTCAACTATGCGGTTTATCTAAACTATCTGGAATACGCTCGGGTAGCAGCTCTGGAGCAAGTGGGCTTGCGTTTTGATGATTACTTTAAGCAGGGTATTTATATCGTTATCGTTGAGGTGAAGATCAAATATTTAGCGCCGGCGACTCTCGGCGATGAATTGGAAATCACTCTGGAAGGAGTTCGTCTGGGCCGAACCAGTGCGACCTTTAAGCAGGAAATTTTTAACATCCAAACCGGCAAGAAAATCGTTGAAGCCGAATTGGTCGGGGTATTCATTAATAGAGCAGGCAAACCGATCCCAATAGATGAGAAGTTTAAGCAGGCGTTTTTTGAAGAGCGCTGTTAGCTCACTGCCGCCGTTCTTATACGCCGAATAGTGATCTAGGATGCACATCTTCAATTGTTGTTCGCGCAGATCGGCAATGGAGTAGGAATTTTGCTTGCAAGCCGAAGATCGATTCCCAGGCAGGTTCCAGAATTCGCACGATTGGCCACTATGGCAGTTTCGTTTCACCCCCAAATTTTTCATTCTTGAATCAGATTACCCCGGAGAAATTCAATCGATCCGATAGGGTGCATTCCAGTAGAAGCGAGTCATTCCCTCAGGCGTACCGAACCAGACATAATCACCATCCAGCAGGATGCACGTCACCATGTCGCTCAGCAAACCATCTTCTTGCCGAAACTGCGCCCACCGTTTTCGCGCTTTATCGTATTTGAAAACGCCGTTATCTGTTGCAACCCAGGCCGCAGCAGCATCGACGGCAATATAATTTACCTGATTCGCAGCGAGAAATCGCCGCTCTGGCACGCCGCTCCAGGTTTGTGTCGCCAGGTTGTAGACTTCCACGCCATCTGCCAGACCAAACCAGACTTCTTTATCGCCATAAACGCCCACGGCACGCACCTCGTCGTTCATTGGGCCGTCGGGATCATCTTCAAAACCGCCGGTCTTTTTGGCGGTATCATAAATGTAGACCCCATACTCGGTCCCCAGCCAGAGCAGATTTTGCATTATTTCGATGGCATATATTTTTTTGGTTAGCAAATCACGCCGCGCGATCTCCTGGATTTTAAATTTTTTGCTGCGAAGCGAATCTTTCACGATCTGGGACAGCCCGTTCGCCGTTGCAATCCAGACACTTTGCCCGTCCACTTCGACATCATACACATAGTTATCCCCTAGCCCCCAGCTCACGTCAAACGTACGCCAGTCATTGGTTTGCGGCGAAAAGCAGGCCAATCCATGCTGCGTCCCAAACCAGATGCAGGAGTCATCCAGGGCGATTGAGGTTACCTGATCGCTAAAAAGGCTGTTAATGAATCGCGCCTGGTAATTGATCCAGCTATTGTTGCGGGTGTCCCAATAGGTAATGCCGCTTTCGTCATTGTAGCTACCGATGCCGCCAGCCCAAATATTTCCCTCTGCGTCCATTTCCAATGCATTCACATTTTTGATAAATAAGCCATAGGGGATCAATTCCAGAATTTGAATCCGATAATCCGCCCGGCCGACCCCGGCGCCCCAGGAGCCAACCCACATCGAACCCCAGCGATCGCTCAAAAAGCTGGTCACGCGATAATTGTTCAATCGAAAATCCCGAATAAATCCAGTCGGATCGAAGAAATAGCCGCCATGCATTACTAAATTGGGAAGACTTCTTAACGAGTTGCTGCGTGCGCCGAACCAGAGGATTTGTTGCACCGGCACTTCCGAAGCCGCGACTCGAGTGAAATAGCCCTGCTGATTCTGGCTGGAAAAGTATTGTCCCAATTTCGACTCCAGCCAAACCGAGCGATCGCTGAAACCGATGGAGATGATCATATCATTCGATGGCAGGCCAAATTCATCGGCGTAGAAATTTTCCCAGCGCCGGAAATTGGTGCGGTAGACGCTGATCCCCTTTACCGTAGCGCACCACAAGTATTCGGTGTTGCCATCGAAGGCGACGGTCTGCACGAAATTATCGGCCAGACCATCACTGGTGGTCCAGGGTGCCTCCCAGCGATTGGAGTAGAAATTATACCTTAGCACTCCGCCAGACGACCCAAAATAGATGTGCTCCCGCCCCTCAGCCAGCGATGTGATCCAGCGGCTCATGGAGTAACTGGTCCAATCGCCTGGCTCGTAATGAATATTGGTGCCCCGGATGCGCCGACTGGCGTCATTTTCCTGTCCCCTCAGATTGGGTGCCACGATGCTCCATGTAACAATAAAAAAAATTGTCAAGATTCTTTTCATGATAAAACCTATCGTTTTTATAATTTCAGTCAGCTCCGTTCGAAGACCCCTTGGCCTAATTATGGCTTAATAACAGTCGCTAAAACCATTTGGTTGGCAGCTAATTTCGCTAATGAATCGAATGATACGGCTGGTTGAATTGAGTTTAATGTGCGAAATTAGCGGTCGCATTTCTAAGGACTGACGAGATTCATAATATCAGATGCGTAAATATCAAAATGGATCACTGCTTGATGCCGTATTTCTTCAGTTTTCGATGCAAATTGGGCCGATCGGTCTGCAATGCCGCTGCCATACGCGAGACATTTCCAGCCGCCTTTCGAAATTCCTGCCACAAGAGCTGCCGCTCGAAGCGCTCCAGTCGCTCGCGCAGCGAACTCCCCTCTGCCCCTCTCTGGTCCTCGAATGAAGCGGGAGCAAACTGCCGGGCAAATGATTCTGGCAGGGCAGCAAGCACATCTGACAACTGGATTCGGTCGCTGTCGGTCATAATAACCAGCCGCTCCATAAAATTTTTCAATTCCCTCACATTACCAGGCCAGGAATAGTCGAGCATCGGCTGCAAAGCCTCCTCGGTAATTCCGATGATTTTTTTTCCATTTTTTAGACAATAGGTCGACAGAAAATGTCGTGCCAGCAGCGGGATATCCTCTGTTCTCTCTTTCAAAGCAGGCACTCGAATCGGGATGACATTGAGTCTGAAATAGAGATCTTCGCGAAACATTCCCTGTTGGATTTGCTGTTGCAGGTCTTTATTGGTGGCCGAAATGATGCGTACATCGAAACGGATGGGGCTGGTGCCGCCGACCCGAAGGAACTCATTTTCCTGAAGCACCCGCAGCAGCTTGGCCTGGGATTCCGGTGACAAATCTCCTACCTCGTCCAGGAGCAACGTGCCCCCATCAGCTTCTTCCAAAAGCCCGATTTTTTTTCTGATCGCGCCGGTAAATGCGCCCTTTTCATGCCCAAACAGCTCGCTTTCGATCAGCTCTTTGGGGATCGCCGCACAATTGATTTTGACGAACGGCTGTTGCCGGCGATGGCTCTGTTGATGGATCTGTCGAGCGACCAATTCCTTGCCAGTTCCGTTCTCGCCGTAAATGAGGATGCGGCCATCGGACGGCGCTGCCCGCAAGATCTCCTGGCGCAATTTCTCCATGGCGGGCGACTGACCGATTATCTGATAATCATAGTCCACCAACTGGCGGAGCTGGGCCATTTCCCGAAGCATCTGGTGATGGCTCGCGATGTTTTTCACTTCGAGCAGCACCCGATCCGGATGCAATGGCTTCTCGAGAAAATTGTACGCTCCCAGCTTGGTGGCTTTGACCGCCAGTTCCAAATCGGCATGGCCACTGATCATGATCACCTGCTGATCCGGCCTGGCCTTTTTCAGTAGCTCCAGCACCTGGAGGCCATTTTTGCCCGGCAACATCACATCGAGAAAAATCACATCAAAATATTCTTCCAGCGCCGTTTGAAGACCCGAGTTGCCATCGTAGCATGTTTTCGGTTGATGTCCGGCGTCGGCCAAAAGGCCAGCTAGGGAACTGGCGATGTTGCGCTCATCATCAATGATTAAAATTTTAAGTGCCATTCAAATCAAAAAATAGTTGCTTTCCATATCGCATGGTTTTATGCTAAACTGTTTGTTATCGGATTTCTGAGCCGGCACGGCCTATTACTGAATTGAAGAACTAATAAAATTTCAGCCTATTATTCGATCCTACTACGCAAATCATGGAATAGCAAATATCAATCGATCCACATCAAATTTGGAGCACTCCCCCTTCCCTGGCGAGCTGCTCGAACTTGCGCTTCATCGCCATGGGAAACCGAATTTGCAATTGCACATACCCGTCGATATATTCGGTGCTCAGCACCCGCGCCCATTGATAGATAGAGGCCAGCAACTTTTGAGCGGAGAGATCCACCCGAATGCTGGCGGTCACGTTTTGCGCGGTGGCATAGCGAACGATTTCACGGCGCAATTCTTCCACAAACAGGCCCCGCTGCGCCGAAATCAACTGGCAACCCTCGAATTCTTGCTTCAATTCACGCAGCAAGGCCTTATCTGCGACCAGATCAATTTTATTGAAAACCGTAATCACCGGCCGGTCATCGATCTGTAATTCTTTAATCACCTGATTGATCACCGTCATTTGATCGCGAAAATGGGGGTGGCTACAATCCACCAGATGGAGCAGCAGGTCGGCCTCGCGAGTTTCCTCGAGCGTGCTCTTGAACGAGGCCACCAGATGATGTGGCAACTTACGAACAAAGCCTACCGTATCGATCAGCAAAATTTTCTGGTCATTGGTTTGCTCCAATTGCCGGACCGTAGCATCCAGAGTAGCAAACAGTCTATTTTCGACAAAGACATCGGATTTGGTCAGGGCGTTCATCAGGGTACTTTTGCCCACGTTGGTATAGCCCAACAGTGCGACATTGAACAGATCGCTGCGGCGGATGCGCCGCTGCTCGCGCTGCTTTTCAATCTGCTCCAACTGTTGCGTGAGATGTGCTATCCGCCTGCGGATCGCCCGGCGGTCGACCTCGAGCTGGGTTTCGCCGGGGCCACGTAGTCCAATGCCGACACCACCCGCCTGTCGTGATAGGTGCGTCCAGCGACGGGTAAGCCGGGGAAGCAGGTATTGCAGTTGCGCCAGTTCCACCTGCGTTTTTGCTTCTCGGGTTTTGGCACGACGGGCAAAAATGTCCAAAATCAAGCCGCTGCGGTCGATGATTTTGACATCGCAGGCCTGCTCCAGATTTCTGGCTTGTGCGGGCGATAGGTCATCATCGAAAATAATGACATCGGCATCCAATTCATTTGCCTGTCGCGCCAGATAATCGACCTTGCCCTTGCCAATGTAATAGGCGGCATTCGGGGTTTGTTTTTCCTGAACCACTCGCTCTAAAACCATTGCGCCGGCAGTATCCGCCAATAATGCCAGCTCGTCCAGGTATTCTTCGACCAATACACGATCCTGGTTGCCATGCACGACCCCCACCAGAATCGCTCGCTCTTTAAATGGCTCGTTCAACTTTTTCTAATGTCACCTCCTGATGGGATGGTTTTGATTCTCGGGCCAATATCATTTCGATCAGCAACAGCACCAATGCCGCAGCGATAAAGTGTTTCCACAATTCGCGGCCATACCGACTGGTAATCACTGCGTTGGCCAGTGATTGCTCGGGATCAACGGCAATTAAATTGTCATTGCCGACAATGCGCTCAAGTTCCGTGCGATCGATTGGGGTAAATTCGGATTCTGCTGGATCGGGATTGACGGCCCATTGTGTGATCAACCGGTCCCCTGCTTGCAAGGAATAAATTCCAGCCTGGTCGGTATCCTTGAAATTCACCCGATACTTTCCCTCGCCAATTCGAGGAATGACTTTCACAGTCTGCCCATCGGGTTTAACAATTTCAAGCGCCGCCAGATTATCAAAACCGATGACCTCAGTGGATAGTTCCTGATTGATAACGAATGGTCCCTCGGATCGGTTGGCATGACCAGCCAGATACATGACGCAGCGATTCATCAACGGAACGAAGAGGCCTTTCAGGTACAAATCCGACCAATTCGGATCAATCGCCGAGGCAAAGAGCAATACCTTACCACGCCCAAAATCTGATTCCATCAAAAATGGATCGTCATTGCTAAACGCCATTATTTTTTCATGTGCCGCCGCCAGTTTCATCCGGGTCAAAAAATAAAACTGCGGCGATTCAATCGCCTTTTTCTGATCTTCAAATACGCCGGCAAAGATAGGATGACTAAAATCAATGGTGCCAAGCGTCAACGACGATGCTCTGCTCCCCATCTCGCCAATGGTCTCAGTAAAGAGCGGCAAGCGCATTTTTTGATTGAAATGTTCGTTGTAATACCTCAGATCCACTGCCTCACCCAGGAAAACGATGAGGCCGCCACCAGCCTGCACATGATCGATTACCGAGGAAAATAGAATTCCGTCGACGCGAGGTAGATTGGACAGGATCACCACCTGATATTTTTGCACAATCCCCGATTCGATGCGATTGGGAGTTAGCATATCGACCTTGATGGCCGACGAGGCAAGTTGCTCAGGATTGAGTGCCAATTGCAAAAAACGCGTGTCCCGCTCATTCTGCCCGATCACCAATACTGAGATTTGTTCCGGAACCGAAAGGGTAAAAAAGCATCGATTGTCGCCAAACAGATCATCGTCTTCCAGCAAGGCAGAACCCGCGATCAGTCCCGCTCGCTGCGGCACAATTCGGAACTTGGTGGTTTGACTGGCACCGGGCTCGACGTGGATGGTTGCCTGGCCCATGCGTTTGTCGTCCAGAAAAAGTTGAACCAGCTTATTTCGTTCCGCTTTCGTTCCCGCATTTTTTATGGTGGCATCCAGTTCAACTACTTTGCCCTTTTCGATAATCTGATTCGCTGGCTTGACTCTGGTAATCAACAAGTTGCTGGCATGCGCCAATTGGATAGGAACAAGATAAATTTTGATGCGAGTATCTTTAAAGATCGGCGCGGGCAATTTTTCCAATTGTCGAAAACCGGTTTGTTGGAAATCAGAAATCACATAAATTTCTTTATTCAGGTTGGCGCTCTTCTCCAATATGTCCCGTGCTTGCAACAGCGCCGCAACAAGATCGGTGGAACCCTGGCCTGGCCTGGCCTTTTGAATGATTTTCATGATGGTTTGAAAGTCATACCGCGGATTCTCAAACATCGGTGGAGCAGCGGTGGTAGCATATATTCCATATATTTCATCGCCGGTCTTGAACAGTGACTCCAATTCTAAGGCGCGCTGCCTGGCGATGTCGAAGGCCTGATGCCCGCCGGATTCAAGACTCATGCTCAAACTATTGTCCAGAATGAGGACTGCGGTTGTTCTGGCTGCCGATTGAACGCCTGCGCCGAGATGGCCTTTCAGGGTTGGACGAGCAAAGGCCAGTACCAAAAGCAGGACAATCAGCGTCCTCAAAATAAGGAGCATAATCTGTCGCAATCGGAGCCGCCGGATCTGCTGATTTTGCAGCTCCCTCAGAAATCGCAAGGTGCTAAACTGAACAATCCTCGCTTTCTGACGCGTGATCAGATGGATGATAATGGGAATGGCGCCGGCGATCAGGCCGATTAAAACTGCGGTATTTAAAAATGTCATGAGTGGTAACTGGTTCAGGTCAATTTTTTTTAAATTATACCTTTTGAAACCGGATTGGTTTCTCGATTTGTTTTAAAGTCTGGGGGACAGAACGGTTCAAATTTGAATTATCAAGTTTGCCATTTTTTGCATATAAAGTTGTTAGCTACAATCACATCAAAATGCGCCTAAACCGGAAGCAATCAATTTTCTGATGATAATTTATTCCTGATGGTCTTGACGACAGAATAGCTTCCATTGAAAAACGTCGATTGTTGCAATGGTCAGAATCTTCCTTGAAAGAGCTCACAACTCGAATGGAAATCTTCAACTCATGAACGAAGCGATAACGAGCAATATGAGCTCAAGGGTAGCCACACGCTGGAAATGAATCAGGCTACTTCCGATGAAATCGAAATTGGAAGTAGCCTGAAAGATTGCTTCAATTCAAAGACCAGATATCACTTAGATGACTCCAGGTCGGAATCGTTTGCAGAAGCGATTGTTAATGTTTTGAAGAAAAATGCTTATACAATAACCAGGTCACCACAAACGAAATCAAAAAGATGACTGTGGGCAGAATAATCCCCAGCAGCGGGCTGCCAATGCTGCCCAAAATCGTCAGGCCAATCGAAAGCATATTATTCTCCCTTTCCTTTGGATGGGGTCGCTTTTTTGTGTTTGTTATACGAAACCCAGGCAATAACCAGTCCCACAAACGAGGCAATCAGCGCCATCAGCATGCCAATAGAAAACATGATAATTTTGGTGCTCATTTGTCCTCCTCCCATTTCACGCTTTTTTCCAATTCAATAAGATAGGCTTTCTGCTTCTGCTCGTAATCCGATGAGATAACTTTGAGTTTTGGATTGATGATCCAGAACATGAGCAGCGTCGCGACAATCCCGGCAGCCAGAACCACAAAGCCAATCGGTCGGAGCAAAAATGATAGTGCAGTTCCCACAGTTAATAGAATATAAGATAGCACCGCAAAGATGCAGGCGAACAAATCCTCTTTGGTCCACTCGTCTGCTTCTGCCGGTGTCCAGGATCGTTTTATGAATGACATGTTATTCCTCCATCACTTTTGAAATTCCAATCCCCAGTTACCTAACTACCCAATCACCCTGTTATTTCTGCAACAATCCCCTCCGTTCCGCCTCTTTCCGCACCGGTCCCCACCAGCCCAGCGGTTTGGACATGACATAATATTTGACCAGCCGATCCATATTTTCGGGCGGCGTGAGGAATGTAACCGGGATATAAATCACCGCCATTAGAACCACAAGTAACCAGAATTGCTCAAAATCTTTCAAATGAGGGATTACGCCGAGCTCTGGCAGAATCCAAACGATCAACCAACTGATGCTAAGATTAGCGATCCACGCCGAAAGATAGCCCCAGGAATTGAAGCGCCACCAGATCACCTGTAAAATATTGGGCAGCCAGACGCCAGCGGCCATGATCCAGAGCGCAAAGATCAGCCAACTGGTGATCTCCTCCATCATTAGACCGTAGACGAAGGATCCCAATAGCAGTACTACCGTGGCCATCCGTCCGACACGGATTAGCTTTTGGGGAGACGCTTTGGGATTGATGTAATGGTGGTACAAATCCCGCGTAAAATACATGGCGCCCAAATTCAATTGTGTGGCGATAGTCGAGAGGTGAATGGCGACAATCGCTGCAAAGAAGAAACCGATCATTCCCACCGGCAGGGATTCAAATCCCAGGCGAAACCAGCCCAATTCATAGTCCTTGGTTTCGGCAATGTTGGGATAGAGCACGAAGAAACCGAGAATGGCCGCCGCCCAGATCGCGTTACGGGTCAATACCAGGGCGGTGCCTCCCCAGATGCTGTAAGACGCATCCCGCACCGTTTTGGAGCTTTGAATCCGTTGCGCTTCAGTGTACCAGTCGATGGCGGTGCCCATCCCCACGCCACCGATAATGGCGACAACGAACATGGTAATGAACCAGGCGGGCGTAAAATCCTCGGTAAAATGGAACGGATTCAGACGCCAGGCCTGTCCCAGTTCGCCCAATTTAGCTACAATTTGAGCTGGACCACCGGCATAAATAATTCCCCAAATCGAAACGATCAAGATGGCCAGAAAAGCGATGACGCCCTGCTGAAAATCGGCCATGACCACGCCCCAGTATCCGGCAGCAGTAACATAGATAGCGCAGACCGCCGAAAAAACGATCAGCCCGATCCAATTGGGCCAGCCAAACGCGTAATTGCACACCTTCCCCATCGCAATACCAACCCAACCGAGGATAAACATATTCATAAAAATCTGCCAACCCGCCACCCAGCCACGAAGCAGCTCAGCACCCAGTCCGCTAAATCTTAGCGTCTGCCACTCCGCCTGAGAGTAAGCCAACGAGCGCCGAAAAATGCGGGTGGATACAAACGCCGAGACCGCACACCAGGCCGAAAAGAAGGTATACCAGATGCCGGCCAGACCATGTTTGTAAATCACGCCAGTCACCCACATCGGCGTATCCGTAGCGGTGTGCGTCGCATAAACCGATGTCGCCGGCAGCCACCAGGGCAAGCCCCGACCCGCCAGGAAGAAATCGGCTTCAGATCGCTTGCCCAGACGATAGAACAGCGCGCCGCAGCCGATCATGAGAATCAGAAACAAAATCATCCAGACCCAGTCCAACAATGCAAATTGAACCTGACCCATGCAATGATCCTCCACTTTGCTGTTAGGTTTGATTTTGGTGAATAATAATACTTAATCGAATGAATCGAAGTCCCCGTTATTAATGTGTGGCCCCGAATTTTGAAACCGCACATCAGGCAGAGAAGCATGCGCATCAGATGCCGGCCACCCCTGTTTGTAGAAAACGCCTGCGATCAACATCAGCGTAGATGAGTCCAAATATATCTTTATAATTTTTAAAAGTCAAGCGAAAAAAATATTTCCGCTTTAATTGAAGTTCTTTGCATTGATAATTGCACTCCCAAAACTGCTAATTCCGCTATTCGCCAGTTGGCAGATTCGCTGATTTGAACTTTAATCAAAGCAATTGGCATAAGTGCACCATTTCAAAAATCATGGTAGGCTTTGAAAGCATTCAACCTTCAAAATATGATTCAAAGCATCCACTTGGCTGATAAAAAGCTAATTCACCTTAGTAACAACCCCGATCCTGGTAAGCACGAAGCTTATTACCTTATCAGGAATATTGCTCAACAGAAAAATAAGCGAATAAGGTTTAGCGTCGGTGGATCATGACATGCTGCTAAGGTTAATAAGGTCTGATGGCTTTAGATCGTTAAACCGAACTTTAATAACCTACAGCTATCACAAATAAAATCGTGCTAAACGAAATTAATTCCCTCTCATTTTAAATATTTCAGCAGAACAAGATTACGGTTTTTAGCCTTACAAAAAATTATGAGATGATGTACCAGGTTGGTCCGCCGGTTGGCTATTTGCGTCAACTTAAGCATGGTTCAACGATTTTTAACTTCGGTAGGAGTAGAATGGTTACCGAAAAATGTTGGATGAAGCAACTCAACTCCGTAGGAATGGCATGTTTGCATGGGATTTCGGGAAAAATTTACACAATCCTTTCATTATCGGTATCAACCAGCTCGGAGAACTGTCAGAGCGTTTGTTCATAAAAATTTGCCCTTTATTAGGGTTCTTTAGGCTGGAACAATCGCCAATTAGAATAGTGATAAAAATGGAATCGCATCGAGCGTCAAGATTGCTACGATAAATTTAGCCTGCAAAATAGCCCAGGCAAAATAAAGGAGTCATTATGAAAAGACACCAATTTCCCTGCCTCGCTTGCGTCATTTTCATGGCAGCGATTGCCCAGTTGCCAATCATCTCAGCAGCTAAAGACCTAAAGCATAGCGCCATCAGTCTCACCAGTCGCGACTCGAAATGGCTGGATGCGAACCAGATCGCCATGATGGTTATGAACAACGGTACCCTGGCTCGGCATCCGCAAACGGGAAACGCGGCTTTCGTTTATCCTAAAAAGACTGATAAAACCGCTATGTATGTAGCTGGTTTATGGTTTGCTGGCAAGGTGAATGGGGAAATTCGGACTGCGTGTGCCGATTATAACACAGAATATCAGCCAGGAATCATTTTACCCAATGGCAAACCGGATAATCCTGAACTAGCCAAGTATCGCGTTTACAAGATCAGGCGTGGGGACTCCGCCGATCCGACGCATCCGCAGTACAATAAAGATTATGCGGAATGGCCGATCGCTCAGGGCGCACCAGTGGATGAGCAGGGACAGCCGCTAATTCTGGGGGACCAAACTCTGTGGTGCGTGATGAATGATGGCAATGAAGCGCTTCATAATACGACCTACGGCACCAAGCCGCTAAATATTGAAGTTCAATTGCTAGCCTGGGCGCATGATGATAGCACGGCGTTAGGAAAAACGATTTTTCTCCACTATACCATTATCAACAAGGGATCGGAAAATATTTCCGATGCTTATATTGGAATTTATGTCGATCCAGATCTTGGGGACGCAAATGACGATGAAATTGCCTGTGATACCACACTCAATCTGGCGTACGTTTATAATGGCAAGAATGTGGATGCGATGTATGGTGCTGAGGTTCCTGCTGTGGGATTGTGCTTACTTCAGGGACCGGCGATTCCCTCGCCTGGCGAAACAGCTTTGCAATTTCACCATGCTCCGCTGTGGGACAAAAAGCTTTTGCCATTGACATCCAATAGCCCATATTACTGAGCGCATGAGCGGTATGTTCAGCCCAACTATAACCGCTACGGGTCGGTGCGACTCTATGGTAATTTTCAAGGCTTGGATGGATTGGGCAATCCAACGATTGATCCAACAACAGGGCTCTTTTCGCCCTTTATGAACAGTGGTGATCCGCTAACCAATACGGGCTGGCTGCAGGAGCTTTACTTCCATGCCTGCGACAGCTATTTTATGCCTGGCAGCGGCACATTTTCGCTGGCCCCAAACGATACCCAGCGCGTGGTATATGCACTTGTCGTTGGACAGGGGGATAGCCGTTTGACCAGTATCCTGGATTTGAAGAAAAACACGAATTTTGTACGCGATGCGTTTCGATCCGAGTTTTCGCTCATGCCCGCAACTACCGCCACAGTGCGTTTCCTATCGGCAGGGGAGGCTGAGGTCAAGGTCACTGCCGACATCATGGGAGATAAAGGCGTGAGCTCGGTTCATGCAGAATTCTATGATTATCAGAACTCGCTGATTCAGACGATGGATTTGTTAGATGATGGGCAGCATGACAATGGCCTGGCGAATGATCGCATCTATGGCCAGCGCTGGCGGACGGCAACGACGACTGAGGCGTACTATCTGAATTTAAAAGTCACTGATGTCAATTCAAAAACGCATGAATTCCGACATGCCGTGGACAATATCACTCTCTCGGCGAATGGTCCAACCGTTGCCTCGGTTCAGATAGCGGCTGATCATATTAACAGTGATGGTAAGCTCAATCCAGGCGAAAATGCCCGATTGACGCTGGCGGTCACCAATCATTTTCCATTGGAACTGGGTGCACTCAATGTGCGAATGACCACCGATGATCGCTTTGCCAGGATCGAGCCACAACATTTCTTCTTTAAAAATTTGCCCCCTGGCGCCAGCAAGGGGCTGACGTATCATCGCGATTCCAGCCGAACCTATTTCGTGCTTGATCTGGCATCGAACCTGCCGGATTCGCATATTGTTTTTCTGGACGCCACCCTAATGGATGACCAGCATCATATCTGGCAACTTCCGAAATGCTTCGGCTTAAAAACCGAGCCATTGAAATACATCCCCAATCGCATTATTCCAGCACATGTATCCGGTTATAGCGATGCCCGGTTTGTAGTGAGTATCATTGATCCCCCAGCGCTCACCGGACATAGTTACATGATTACAGTCAGCGATAACATTAATGCCGCTAAGGAGCAAGGCTTCAATCTGATTGACCAGACCCTGGGCCGCACGCTGCTGCAAAATCATCCGGCGCCAGATGCGTATGCTTATAACATTCCGATAACCGACGGTTTTAAAATCATCGAAGCCTATCTTCCCAAAGGCGGCATTGTGGCCTCTTTTGAACAAGCTGCCGTTGGAAATCCATCTTATCCATTTAATCCATTGTCAAATGCCATTACGTATGGCAATGCTCCGGTAGAAGCGTTTCAGCCTGTGGAGATGGTGTTTACCAATACGATTGACAGCAGCGGCATTCTCGGTGCGCCGTTAGGGCAGGGAGCATTTCAATATAATTTTTTCCCCGACAATGGGCCGCATGGATTCTATCCGTGCGCGTTCGAAATTTATCGACTCGAAAATGGCCAACGAGCCGGCCGCTTGAATGCCTGTTTTCAAGAAGGTTGGCCCTGGTTATCGAACTATAATCTTACCTGGACGCCAGGCGAATTGCTCTATATCATGGCCACGGAATATGATTCAACCGGCCAATACTATTTCAGTCCAGCCAGCCAGCCCAAAAGCGAAGTGCTGTATCTGGTGAGCTTCAGTTTTGTGGCGGAATCCAGCATGGTTGACGCCGGCGATCGCTGTTTGATCGATCGAGTATTTCGGGCGACCAAGGAGGACATGTGGACTTTTGTGCCCACTGAAGTGGACCAGAGCCAGGTGAAACCGCCAGAAGCATTTGAATTATACCAAAACTATCCCAATCCATTCAATTCCGGAACGACCATTCGCTTTTCGCTGCGGGAGGCGACAATGGTTTCGC